>NZ_CAKAKP010000002.1:0-217413 GCF_916700555.1 Streptococcus sp. Marseille-Q5112 | reverse complement strand
AACATCAAGGGACCTAAAGGGGACAAAGGTGAACAAGGTCTTCAAGGTCGTGATGGTCAAGACGGAGCCCAAGGTTTACCAGGACGCGACGGACGAGATGGCGCAGCAGGTCGTGACGGACGTGATGGACGCGACGGTAAAGACGTCTTGAACGGCAAAGTTAACCCAGAAGCAAATCAAGGTAAAGACGGTGATAAATACGTCAATACAGAAACAGGCGACGTCTTCGTTAAGAATAACGGCAACTGGGACAAAGAAGGCAACATCAAGGGACCTAAAGGGGACAAAGGTGAACAAGGTCTTCAAGGTCGTGATGGTCAAGACGGAGCACAAGGTTTACCAGGACGCGACGGACGAGATGGCGCAGCAGGTCGTGACGGACGAGATGGCCGCGACGGTAAAGACGTCTTAAACGGCAAAGTTAACCCAGAAGCAAATCAAGGTAAAGACGGCGATAAATACGTTAATACAGAAACAGGTGACGTCTTCGTTAAGAATAACGGCAACTGGGACAAAGAAGGCAACATCAAGGGACCTAAGGGTGATAAAGGTGAACGTGGAGAAGATGGTAAGACTCCAGAAGTAACTGTAACTCCAGGTAAAGATGGTCATAGTACCGACATTACATTCACTGTTCCAGGTAAAGATCCAGTTACAGTAAATGTTAAGGACGGAGAAAATGGTCTGAACGGTAAAACTCCAAAAGTTGATTTGCTTCGTGTCGAAGGACAAAACGGCAATCCATCTCATACAATTGTGACATTCTATACTGATGAAAACAATGATGGTAAGTATACTCCAGGAACTGATGAACTTCTAGGTTCTGAAATGATTAAAGATGGTGCTAAAGGTGCGGACGGACGTGATGGTAAATCATTGCTTACTGTCAAAGATGGTAAAGAAACTAAAGTTTACCAAGAAGATCCAGCACATCCAGGTCAACCATTGAACCCTGAAAAACCTCTTGCAGTTATTAAAGATGGAGTGGACGGAGTCTCTCCAACAGTAACAGCTGTTCGTAAGGATGAAGACGGTCATAAAGGTGTAGAAATCACTGTTGATAACCATGATGGTTCACAACCAACTACAGTCTTTGTTAAAGATGGTGCTAAGGGAGAAACTGGTGCAACCGGTCAGGATGGCCAAACTCCTACAATCACTACTCAACGTGGACAAGATGGTCAAAGCACTCTTGTAACTATCACAACACCAGGTAAAGATCCAGTAACCTTTACAGTAAAAGATGGTAAGAATGGTAAAGATGGACGTACACCAACTATTGACTTAAATGCATTGGTGGAAGCAGTTAGAAGAGGTGTTGGATCAACTTCTAATTCACAACCTTCTGGAACATCAAGAAGTGCAAGAAATAGAAGAGCATTACCAGATGAAGATAGAAGTGCAACTGAGTCATCAGAAACAGTACAACCATCAACTACAGGTTCAACAGGTTCACAACCAGCAACTGCAGGTTCAACAGGTTCACAACCATCAGCTACAGGCTCAACAGCATCACAACCAACATCAACTCAACCTAAACCATCAGGTGAATATGCGGGAACCGAAATAAAAGCATATTATGATAATAATAATAATGGTGTATTTGATGAAGGTGATGAGTTGATATCAAGTACTGTTATTCCTCCTGCTCCAAAAGGAGAGAATGGTAATGATGGTAAAGATGCTATAAGAGGAGCTGAATTATTAAGTGGAATTATAGCTCCAAGGCCAGAAGATGGTAAAGACGGTGATACTTATATCGACGCCAATACAGGTGATGTTTACAAGAAAGAAAATGGTTCTTGGAACAAGATTGGTAATATCCGTGGACCTCAAGGAGTAGCCGGTGAAAAAGGCGACAAAGGTGAAAAAGGTGAAAAAGGTGAAAACGGAGCTAATGGAGCAGACGGTAAATCACCAGTTGTAAATGTAACGGACAATGGAGATGGAACACACTCTATTACTGTTAGAAACCCTGATGGTTCTGAATCAACAACTAAAGTTAAAGATGGTAAAGACGGTAAAACTGCCAATATCACTACAACAGAAAATCCAGATGGAAGCCACACAATCACTGTAACAAATCCAGACGGAACAACTAAAGAAACTGTTGTTAAGAATGGTAAAGACGGTAAGACTCCAAAAGTTGAAGTAACGGATAACGGAGATGGAACTCATACTGTTAAAGTTACAGATGGAGACGGTAATGTTACCAACGCTGTCATCAAAGATGGTAAAGACGGTAAAGCTGCAACAGCAACTACAACAGAAAACCCAGATGGAAGCCACAGAGTAACAATCACTAACCCAGACGGAACGAAGAATGAGTTTGTTGTTAAGAATGGTCGTGACGGTGTTGACGGACGTACTCCAACCGCATCTGTTCGTGACAATGGGGACGGAAGTCATACAATCGTTATTACAAATCCAGAAGGTGTGACAACTGAAACCACAGTTCGTGATGGTAAATCACCAAAAGTTACTATTACTGACGAACAAAATGGAACTCATAAGATCTCAGTTCTAAATGGTGACGGCACAACTACTGAAACAATTATCAAAGATGGTAAATCACCAGTAGCAACTGTTACTGACAACCATGATGGTACTTACACAATTCGTGTAGAAAACGGTAATGGTACTGTTTCTGAAACCACAGTTCATGACGGTAAATCACCAACTGCTAAGGTTGTGGATAACGGAGATGGAACTCACACTATCACAGTTGTGAACTCAGACGGTACAACTACAACAACTACAGTTCGTGATGGTAAAGAACCAAAACTTGAAGTTATTGATAACAACAATGGTTCACACACTATTAAAGTGACAGGAGCTGATGGTAAAGAAACTACAACTACAATCTTTGATGGTAAATCACCAAAAGCGAATATCGTAGATAACGGAGATGGAACTCACACATTAACAATCGTAGATTCTGATGGTCGTCAATACAAATCTATTATCAAAGATGGTAAAGACGGTAAAGATGGCGTTTCACCAACTGTAACTGTTAAAAATAATAACGACGGAACTCACGTTGTTACAATTATTAATCCAGATGGAAGTAAGACAGAAATGGTGATTAAAGACGGTAAAGATGGTAAATCACCAAAAGTTTCTGTTGAAGATAATGGAAATGGTAGTCATACAATCACAATCATCAATTCTGACGGAACTGTGACGAAAACAGTTGTTAAAGACGGTAAAGATGGTCGCGATGGACGTGACGGTAAAGATGGCAAAGATGGTAAATGTGGATGCCAAGACAAACCGGTAACACCATCAAATGACAAACCAGTTCCTCCAACACGTAATGTGCCAGAAAGACCAACGTTTGCAATGCCAGAACCACCAGTTCACGAATTGCCAGAATTCAACGGTGGTGTTCCAGGAATGCCAGAAGTTCATGAATTGCCAGAATTCAACGGTGGTGTACCAGGTATGCCAGAAGTCAATGAACTTCCTAATCCAGAAGTTCCAGGAATGCCAACACCTCCAGTCCATGAAATTCCAGAATTTAATGGCGGAGTACCAGGTATGCCTGAAGTTAATGACAAACCAGGTTCAAACATTCCTGAAGTTCCAACACAACCAAATCCAAATGTACCAGTTCAACCGGTAACACCATTAACTTCTAACCCAGTAGCACCAACTACAGGTAAAGAAAATCATGGTGACAAATTACCTGAAACTGGAAGCCAATCTGATTATATCTCTGTTCTTCTAGGTAGCGGTATTCTATTGAGCCTATATGTAGGTCGAAGAAAAGAAGATTAATCAGCAACAAGCAGTCATTAATTTCTCGAAAGAAGATGATAAGTGATAGATCTCGAATGAAAGAATATTCTTAGAACGATTTTCCATGATGGAAAAGACTGCTAAAAACCTTGAGTGGTAACGCTCAAGGTTTTTTTGGATGTCTGATGTTTGTCTGAAAATCTTGTTTGAGAAATAAAAAGCCACCCTATGAGGTGGCTATAATTGATTTAGACTTCTTAAAATTCTCTATTTTTTACTGAATTGCTGCGACCAAGTCTTGAGCTTGTTTTTCAAGTGAGTTTAGGACTGTTTCTTCAAGAACCAATTTTCCGTCTGCCCAGGCAGAGTCGTTAACACGTGCAGCAGTAAAGTCACCAACTACTTTTGTACGGATAAATGGCAAAAGGTCCTTGTAGATAGCGAAAAGTTGATCGTGACCTGCATTGGCTACAGATGATACTGTGACAAACTTGTCTTGAAGGGCAGAAGCGCCACGTGTATCAGACAAGTCAAGGGCACGAGATAGCCAGTCAAGCAAGTTTTTCACTGTACCAGGGATAGAGAAGTTGTAGACTGGAGAGAAGATCCAGATAGTATCCGCAGCGAGAACCGCTTCACGAGCAGCAGCTACAGCTGGATGTGTTGGAACTTCCAAATCTTGGCTGAAGAGAGGAAGGGCTGAATAATCAAGGTAGCTAACTTCCGCTTTACCAGCAAGTGCTTTCTCAGCTTCGAGGGCCATTTGGTGGTTGAAAGAACCTTGACGTAGTGATCCTATGATAAATAATACTTTTTTAGACATGATGTGTCTCCTTTTTCTTAAATTTCCGAGAAGTCTCTCGTTGTTATAAAATATATTACAACAAAACAAAAGGACTTGCAAGAAATTTGCTCAGAGTTAATTTGAAAACGATAAAATTACAGAAACTCTAGTCACTTGCGACTGAAATGCATTTGGTTTTCGCAGAGCATTCCTATATTCTCTTGTAATATGATGACATAAGTGCTAAAATAAACAAGAAAACTCGCAATAGAAACCGCAGAACGGCTATTTTCCGGTATCGTTTCATAAATAATTAAAGGAATAATAATGGCATTGAAGAATGCTTCTAAAAAGGGGTGGAGATCATGTAAGGCACAGATTAACAAGTGACGGACAAAAGAAATAATAATACACTTGTTAAAGGAGAAAAGATGTTAATAAGAAATTATCGGAAGAATATTGGCCTGATGGCCGGGGTTGAGTTTTTTGCATTTTTAGGGATTACCAGTTTTTGGATTCTTTTTCTCAGTCAAAATGGAATGTCTCTTTGGCAGATTGGACTTCTGGAGAGTATTTTTCATACGACCAGTCTTCTCTGTGAAATTCCATCTGGTATGTTAGCTGATCGTTATTCCTATAAGACCAACCTTTATTTAAGTCGAATAGCAGGAATTGTGTCCTCTATTCTTATGTTGGCTGGGCAGGGGAATTTTTGGATTTATGCACTAGCTATGGCGGTGAGTGCCTTGTCTTACAATTTTGATTCAGGAACAAGCGCAGCAATGGTCTATGACTCGGCTGTAGAGGCTGGACTAAAGGAGCGTTACCTATCCATTTCAAGTTTCCTATCAGGGGTGTCAGAAGGAACTCGTTCTTTGGGGACAGTGTTGGCCGGATTTTTTGTCCATGGCCAATTGCACCTGACCTACTATATCATGATTGCCACTTCTATCATAGTTCTTTTCCTGATTTGGATGCTGAAAGAGCCTAGTGTCAAGGTAGAAAAAGCTGATAGTGTGACCATGAAACAGATTATGTGGACTGTTAAGGAAGAGTTGAAGCGAAATCCCATGCTGTTCAACTGGATGATTTTGTCTCAGATTGTTGGTACACTCATGTGCATGTTTTATTTTTACTATCAAAATCAGTTACCAGATTTAAGTAGTTGGCAAATTTCAGCAGTTATGCTACTTGGAAGTCTCTTGAATATCGTCGCAGTCTATCTAGCGAGTAAGATTGGAAAGAAATATGCTGCCTTGAAGCTTTTCCCTGTCCTCGTCCTGCTGACTGGAGTTACCTACCTGCTGTCCTACTTTGGAACACCTCTAATCTATATTTTGGTTTATTTGATTAGTAATGCTCTATATGCTCTTTTTCAGCCGATTTTTGATAATGATTTGCAAGAGCGGCTCCCAAGTGAAGTAAGGGCAACCATGCTGAGTGTCTACTCTATGATGTTTAGTCTAAGTATGATTGTCTTCTTCCCACTGACAGGCTGGTTGATTGACAATTTAGGCTTTGTAGTAACATTTCTTTATCTAGGATCCTTTTTAGTCATGATTAGCCTTCTACTGACTATCTTTTTAGGAAAAATGGCTAAAAGAATAGATGATAAAATGATTCCATAGATTAAAAGAATTTCTGAAAACTTGAGTGCAAGCTCAGGTTTTTTAATACGGTGATTTCGCTTGTGTCTATGCTTTTCTCTCTCGGTTTTAAACAAGAAAAATCGGTTTACTTTGAAGGAAGAAATAGAATTGGTTTCTTATACTCAATGAAAATCAAAGAGCAAACTAGGAAGCTAGCCGCAGACAGTACTTGGGTACGGCAAGGCGAAGCTGACGTGGTTTGAATTTGATTTTCGAAGAGTATTCTTGCATTCACTTGTAATAAAGCCCAATAGATGGTAAAATAGACGAGTGAAAAAAAGACAAAATAAAGCAAAAAATAATCTACTGTGGCAGTATGGTCTAGGGATGACGATTTTGTTTGTGGTTATCAGTGCTTCCTTTCTGTATCTGGTTTCTCTTAGTATGAAACCTTATCAAACAGCTAAAAGTGAAGGAGAAAAATTAGCTCAGCAGTATGCAGGATTAGAGCAGGCTGATCAGGTTGATTTATACAATGGCTTGGAATCTTATTACAGCGTTCTTGGTCGTAATAAACAGCAAGAAGCACTTGCTGTCCTGATCGGAAAAGATGACCATAAGATTTACGTTTATCAGCTAAATCAGGGTATTTCACAAGAAAAAGCAGAAGCGGTTTCTAAGGAAAAAGGAGCTGGCGAGATTGACAAGATTACCTTTGGCCGTTATCAAGACAAGCCAATCTGGGAAGTCAAGTCAGGCTCCGATTTTTATCTAGTAGATTTTGAAACAGGAGCATTGGTCAATAAGGAGGGCCTATGAAACTATCCAACCGTGTTTTAGAAATGGAAGAAAGTGTGACCTTGGCTGCTGGAGCCCGTGCCAAAGCACTGAAGGCTGAGGGAAGAGATATCTTGTCTCTAACCTTGGGTGAGCCAGATTTCACTACTCCAAAAAATATCCAAGATGCCGCCATTGCATCGATTCAAGAGGGGCGTGCTTCTTTTTATACAGTAACCTCAGGCCTGCCAGAGCTCAAGGCAGCAGTCAATACCTACTTTGAGCGCTTTTATGGCTATTCTGTAGCGCCAAATCAAGTGACAGTAGCTGCAGGAGCAAAATATTCTCTCTATACCTTCTTTATGGCTGTGGTCAATCCAGGTGATGAAGTTATCATCCCAACCCCCTACTGGGTCAGCTATGGAGATCAGGTTAAGATGGCAGAGGGTGTGCCAGTCTTTGTTCCTGCTAAGGAAGACAATCACTTTAAGGTGACTGTAGAGCAGTTAGAAGCAGCTCGCACAGACAAGACCAAGGTTTTGGTGCTGAATTCACCATCTAATCCGACAGGTATGATTTACACCCGTGAGGAACTCTTAGCAATCGGGAACTGGGCTGTAGAAAAGGATATTCTCATCCTAGCAGACGATATCTATGGGCGCTTGGTCTATAATGGCCATGAGTTCACACCTATTTCTAGTCTATCAGAAGCGATTCGCAAGCAAACAGTGGTTATCAATGGTGTGTCTAAAACCTATGCTATGACTGGCTGGCGTATTGGCTATGCCGTTGGAGAAGCAGACATTATCGCTGCCATGTCCAAGATTGCAGGTCAAACAACTTCAAACCCGTCAGCAGTAGCCCAGTATGCAGCAGTTGAGGCTCTATCAGGCGAGCAAGATACGGTGGAAAGCATGCGTCAGGCTTTTGAGGAACGTCTCAATACCATCTATCCCCTTCTTGCTGAGGTGCCAGGATTTGAAGTGGTCAAACCGCAAGGAGCCTTCTACCTCTTCCCAAATATCAAAAAGGCAATGGAGATGAAAGGCTATACGGATGTGACAGAATTTACAACCGCTATCCTAGAAGAAGCTGAAGTAGCCTTGGTCACAGGAGCTGGATTTGGAGCGCCAGAAAATGTCCGCCTCAGCTATGCGACAGACCTAGACACGCTTAAAGAAGCAGTTAACCGCTTGAAAGCATTTATGGAAAAATAAAAGAAAAGGAAAAATAATGACAAAACGTGTAACGATTATCGATGTAAAAGACTATGTTGGTCAAGAAGTGACGATTGGCGCTTGGGTTGCCAACAAATCAGGAAAAGGGAAAATCGCCTTCTTGCAATTGCGTGACGGGACAGCCTTCTTCCAAGGTGTGGCCTTTAAACCAAACTTTTTAGAAAAATTTGGTGAAGAAGTGGGACTTGAGAAGTTTGATGTCATCAAACGCTTGAGCCAAGAAACGTCTGTTTATGTGACAGGTATTGTCAAAAAAGACGAACGTTCTAAGTTTGGCTATGAGTTGGATATTACAGACATCGAAGTAATCGGTGAATCTCAAGACTACCCAATCACACCAAAAGAACACGGAACAGACTTCTTGATGGATAACCGTCACTTGTGGCTCCGTTCTCGTAAGCAAGTAGCTGTGATGCAAATCCGTAACGCTATCATCTATGCAACTTATGAGTTCTTTGACAAGAACGGCTTCATGAAATTTGATAGCCCAATCCTTTCAGGAAATGCGGCAGAAGATTCAACTGAACTCTTTGAAACAGACTACTTCGGAACGCCAGCCTACTTGAGCCAATCAGGTCAGCTTTACCTAGAAGCAGGCGCTATGGCCCTTGGTCGTGTCTTTGACTTTGGTCCTGTATTCCGTGCTGAAAAATCAAAAACACGCCGTCACTTGACTGAATTCTGGATGATGGACGCAGAGTACTCATACTTGACACATGATGAGTCACTTGACTTGCAAGAAGCTTATGTGAAAGCTCTTCTTCAAGGTGTTCTTGACCGTGCACCTCAAGCCTTGGAAACCTTGGAACGTGATACAGAACTCTTGAAACGCTACATTGCAGAGCCCTTCAAACGTATCACTTACGATCAAGCCATTGACCTCTTGCAAGAGCATGAGAATGATGAAGATGCTGATTACGAGCATCTTGAGCATGGAGATGACTTTGGTTCACCACATGAAACTTGGATTTCAAACCACTTTGGTGTGCCAACATTTGTCATGAACTATCCAGCAGCCATCAAGGCCTTCTACATGAAACCAGTTCCTGGGAATCCAGAGCGTGTGCTTTGTGCAGACTTGCTTGCTCCAGAAGGCTATGGAGAAATCATCGGTGGGTCTATGCGTGAGGAAGACTATGATGCCCTTGTAGCTAAAATGGATGAACTTGGTATGGACCGTACAGAGTATGAATTCTACCTTGACCTTCGTAAATACGGTACAGTCCCACACGGTGGATTTGGTATCGGTATCGAACGTATGGTAACCTTCGCAGCAGGAACAAAACATATCCGTGAAGCCATTCCATTCCCACGTATGTTGCACCGTATCAAACCGTAAATAAAAAGTTATTATAATAAAAAGAAGGGTAATTCCTTCTTTTTGTATTTTGGGTACAAAAATATTATACAAAAAGCGAGAATATATAGAACATTTTGGTTGACTGATGTTAAAAACATATGGTAAAATTGGATGATGAGTATTGTGTTGTGGTTTCGTTAAAGAAGGTGTTCTTTAGCAGGAGAGGAAGGGAAAACTGATGACTTCAACCTTATTCTAAATTAACATATATATAAATAAGGAGAAAACATGTATTCAAGAATGGAAAAATACCATGGTAGAAGAGCCCAGCGCTTTTCTATTCGTAAGTATAGTTTTGGTGCGGCTAGTGTTCTTTTGGGGACTGCTCTTCTTTTAGGAGCAAATGCTGTTAAAGCTGATGAGACAAACACTGATTCTGCAAAGGCTACAGAAGTTACAAATTCTGATAAACAGAAATCTGATTCTGGTTCAACAACACCCGTTGTTGAAGAACTTCCTGAATTAAAGATTGATGCTGTAAAAGCAGATGAAAAACCTGAAGTAAAAGAAGATGCTAAAACTGAAGCTAAACCTGTAGCAGAAAAAGAAGTTACCGTTAAAGCTGAAAAAGAAAAGCCAGCTAAAGATCAAACTGATAAAAAAGAAACAGATAAAGAAAAAACTGCGAAGATCGAAACAGAAAAAGCACAAGATGAAGTGAAGACAGTTCTTACTCAATTAACTTCTGAAGCTGAGGTTATGGCATCTGTAGCCTCAAACTTCTCAGATAAAGAAGTCAAAGATGAAGCGGCTAAAAAAGAACTTGCGGTTAAGATTGAGGCAGTGAAACTTGAAGTAGCGAAGTCTAATGATTTGCTTTCATCCGATGCATCTAAAGATCAAATGGTAGCTCAAGTGAATCGTCTTTCTGCTGCCATTGAAGCAGTTTATACGGAAATGAAACGTGCTGGCCATGCAGGTAAAGTAGAATCGGTATTAGCTGCTACTGCATCAAAAATTACAGGTAAAGATGTTTTTAAAGATGGAGAAACAGTTAAAGCTGTAACAAACGCTTATGTTGATATGAATGCAGATAATACGGCTCCTACAGGATGGGGATTTGATACTACTATTAGTACATCAACTCTTAAAGCAGGTTCTATTACAAAAATTGAACTTACTAACTTAGCTGAGTTAGGTGCTGGTTTGGCAAATAATACGGAAATCAGAGCGACTGATGGAACAGTAGTTGGTAAAGTTAAATCTATCGACTTTAAAACAACTACAGGAAACAACAATAATAAATCTGTACCATATTGGGCACAACGTACACAACGTGGTATGACTTATGACCAACGTGTTGCTGAGCAACCAGCGGTAGCTAACGAAACTGGAACATATACTTACAACATCGAGTGGAACGATAAAGTAAAAGACTATCCGAATGTGTCGTTTGGAGCGAGTAATTTATCGGGTGATGGATATTTAGCTCCACAAATTTCAAAAGACACTCCGTATACAGCGACTATTAAAATTGATGGGCGTACAGTTCTGGAACATACTTATACAAGAAAAGGTCAACAACCTAGCTATCAAAAACAAGGTACGAGTGCATCACTAAGTGAAAACAATGGATTGACATACCTTAACAATGAGCAAATAGGTAGAAGTGATTCAATCGTATTAAAAACTGATTCAGATGTTCGTTATGGAGTAGGATCTAAATTTACAATCAAACTTCCAAATGCAGATTTTACTGAATTCAAAGAACTTGAAGGAAGTTCTAACTTTGTAAATGGATTAAATACAGCGTCTACTATTAACCCTAATAAAGGAGATAGTATTACATATCGCCCGCAAAACCGTTGGTCTAATGCTAGAGCTAATGAAAACAATGTATGGATTTTACAAGATGGTCGAGATACTGGTTTTACATTAACACCTAGATTAATTTCACCAACGGAATTAGAACTTACTGTTACAGAAGGAACTATTCAAGAAGATTCTATAGTCTCTATGCCTCTTCAATCTTTAGGTATTGAAAAAGTAATAAAAGACAAAACTCTAACAAGTGAATATTCTAATATTACTTATGAAAATGGATTAATTAAACAAGGTTATGTAGGAAACGATAAAACTGCAGCAACTCTTACTGTATCAGGTGGAGAATCTATTAACGGTGAGAAAGAAGATGTTATAACTACAGTGCCAAACGGTTGGAGTGTTAAAGGTGATGGTAAAGTTCAAGGTGAGCCACCAACAGGTGCTGTTGTTAGAACATTCAAAGATTTAGTGACAGGTGAAGTTATAGGTTTTGAACCAACAAGATATACGGGGAATATTCCTTTAAGTGAAGATGGTTCAAAAGATTACACTAATGTACTTGGAAACAAATATGATGTAAGTAATGATCACGTAGACTTAGTTAAAGAAGTTAATGGAGAAGAATACATTCTTGCAGATCTTCCTCCTGAAAACGTAAAAGGAACACTAAGTGTTACGAAGACAAGAGCAAGAGATTTATATTCTGAAGAAGAATTAAAAGCTAAAGGTATAAATGGATCTGCATTTGTTACCCCAGCAGAGTATGATTATGTTAAGAAAACAAAAGTAGAAGAAGTAAACCGTACAATTAAATTTGTATACGCTGACAATGTTGCAGGCTTAGCGGGTACTGATGTATTCCCATCACAAAAACAAACTGTAAGTTACACAGGTTCAATCAAGTTAACTGCACAAGGTAAAGCGGTAATTAACTCTGAAGACAAACCAGTTTATATTAACTGGAAAGGAACTAATGGTCAAAGTACTGATCTTCCAGAACTTGCAGTACCACAAAAAGAAGGGTATATCGCAAGTGTTGAAAAAGTACCAGTACAAGCAACAACAGCTACAGATGAAGATTACGAATATGTTGTTAAATATACAGCAATCCAAAAAGCGAAAACAACATTTGTAGACGAAAAAGGAAATGCAATTCCAGGAGTAGCTGAAATTACAGAACAAGGTGGATCAGAAACTCCATTAACAAAAGAAGCTGATGTTAAAGCTAAAATCAAAGAACTTGAAGATAAAGGATATGAATTAGTATCTAATACATACCCAGAAGGTGGTAAGTTCGATACGGATAAAGATACAGATCAAGAGTTCAAAGTAACACTTAAACAAAAAGAAGTTACAGTAACACCAGATCAACCAAAAACACCAGGAACTCCAGTAGATCCAAACAACCCAGACGGACCTAAATATCCAGCTGGCTTGGAAGAAAAAGATCTAAACAAAACAGTAACACGTACAATCACTTATGTGTACGAAGATGGAACTCCAGTATTAAATGAAGATGGAACACCAAAAACAGTAACACAAGAAGCTACATTCACACGTGAAGCAAAAGTGAACTTAGTAACAGGTGAAGTTACATACGGAGACTGGACACCAGCACAAGACTTAGCTGAAGTTAAATCACCAGTAGTTAAAGGATACTTAGCTGACAAAGCAAGTGTTGCGGTGGTAAATGTAACAGGTGATTCTGAAGATATTAAAGAAGTAGTAACATACAAACCACTAGGATCATGGGTACCAAATATCCCGGGACAACCAACAAACCCAATCAAATATCCGAATAATCCAGATGATCCAACAAAACCAGGAACTGATAAACCGGTATTACCATACGTACCAGGTATGACTCCAAAAGATGGAAATGGACAACCACTTAAACCAGTAGATCCACAAGATCCAACTAAAGGATATGTCATTCCAGATATTCCAAACGATCCAACTCAAAGTACGCCGATTAACTACGTAAAAGATACTCAAAAAGCTAAAACAACTTTCGTAGATGAAAAAGGAAACCCAATTCCAGGTGTTGATGCTATTACTGAAGAAGGTGACTCAGATACACCACTTACAAAAGAGGCTGATGTAAAAGCGAAAATCAAAGAACTTGAAAACAAAGGATATGAATTAGTATCTAATACATACCCAGAAGGTGGTAAGTTCGATAAAGATAAAGATACAGATCAAGAGTTCAAAGTAACGCTTAAAGCTAAAGAAGTTACAGTAACACCAGATCAACCAAAAACACCAGGAACTCCAGTAGATCCAAATAACCCAGATGGACCTAAATACCCAGCTGGCTTGGAAGAAAAAGATCTAAACAAAACTGTTACACGTACAATCACTTATGTGTACGAAGATGGAACTCCAGTATTAAATGAAGATGGAACACCAAAAACAGTAACACAAGAAGCTAAATTTACACGTGAAGCTAAGGTCAACTTAGTAACAGGTGAAGTGACTTACGGAGATTGGACTCCAGCTCAAGACTTAGCTGAAGTTAAATCACCAGTAGTTAAAGGATACTTAGCTGACAAAGCAAGTGTACCAACTACAAAAGTAACTGCGGATTCAAAAGATGCTACAGAAGTAGTAACCTACAAACCAATCGGATCATGGATTCCAAACATCCCAGGTCAACCAACAACTCCAATCAAGTATCCAAATGACCCACAAGATCCAACAAAACCAGGACAACCAACAGAAGTGTTACCATACGTTCCAGGATTCACTCCAGAAGATAAAGATGGCAACCCACTTAAACCAGTTGATCCAACAGATCCAACAAAAGGATATGTAGTACCAAACATCCCAACAGATCCAAGTCAAGATACAGTAATTAACTACGTAGCAAACAAAGCTAAACTAGTAGTTAAATATGTAGATGAAAAAGGCAAAGACTTAATCCCTTCAGAAACAACAGAAGGAAAAGTAGGAGATGAGTACACAACAACTGGAAAAGTAATTCCAGGACACCTACTTGTTCGTGTAGATGGAGACGCTAAAGGTAAGATTGGCACAGATGGTTCAACAGTAACATATGTGTACAAACCAATCGGATCATGGATTCCAAACATCCCAGGACAACCAACAAGCCCAATCAAGTATCCAAACGATCCAGCAGATCCAACAAAACCAGGGCAACCAACAGATGTGTTACCATACGTACCAGGATTTACTCCAGAAGATAAAGATGGCAACCCACTTAAACCAGTTGATCCAACAGATCCAACAAAAGGATATGTAGTACCAAACATCCCAACAGATCCAAGTCAAGATACAGTAATTAACTACGTAGCAAACAAAGCTAAACTAGTAGTTAAATATGTAGATGAAAAAGGCAAAGACTTAATCCCTTCAGAAACAACAGAAGGAAAAGTAGGAGATGAGTACACAACAACTGGAAAAGTGATTCCAGGACACCTACTAGTTCGTGTTAAAGGAGAAGCTAAAGGTAAGATTGGAAAAGATGGTTCAACAGTAACATACGTTTACAAACCAATCGGATCATGGATTCCAAACATCCCAGGTCAACCAACAACTCCAATCAAGTATCCAAATGATCCAGCAGATCCAACAAAACCAGGTAAACCAACAGATGTGTTACCATACGTACCAGGATTTACTCCAGAAGATAAAGATGGCAATCCACTTAAACCAGTTGATCCAACAGATCCAACAAAAGGATATGTAGTACCAAACATCCCAACAGATCCAAGTCAAGATACAGTAATTAACTACGTAGCAAACAAAGCTAAACTAGTAGTTAAATATGTAGATGAAAAAGGCAAAGACTTAATCCCTTCAGAAACAACAGAAGGAAAAGTAGGAGATGAGTACACAACAACTGGAAAAGTAATTCCAGGACACCTACTTGTTCGTGTAGATGGAGACGCTAAAGGTAAGATTGGCACAGATGGTTCAACAGTAACATATGTGTACAAACCAATCGGATCATGGATTCCAAACATCCCAGGACAACCAACAAGCCCAATCAAGTATCCAAACGATCCAGCAGATCCAACAAAACCAGGGCAACCAACAGATGTGTTACCATACGTTCCAGGATTCACTCCAGAAGATAAAGATGGCAACCCACTTAAACCAGTTGATCCGAAAGATCCATCAAAAGGATATGTAGTACCAAACATCCCAACAGATCCAAGTCAAGATACAGTAATTAACTATGTTCCAAATCCTAGGGAAGTAGAAAAACCTGCTAAACCAGCTCAACCTTCTAAACCTTCTAAACAAGAAACACCTAAATATGTTGAAGGTCAAAAAGAGTTGCCTAACACAGGTACAGAAGCTAACGCTAGTCTAGCATCGCTCGGACTTCTTGGAGCACTAGGAGGATTTGGACTTCTTGCTCGTAAGAAAAAAGAAGATTAAATCTAATTAGATTTTCTAATAAGAATAAGGAGTTGGATGGAATATCCGCTCCTTTTTCTTATAGTTTGAAACTATAGGATTGCCTAGGAAAGAAGTGTTAGAGGGGACTAACAGTTTTTGGTATAATGGAAGATATTTGAAAGAAAAGAGAAGTGATATGACACAGATTATTGATGGGAAGGCTCTAGCAGCTAAGTTACAAGGACAGCTGGCTGAAAAGACTGCAAGATTAAAGGAAGAAACAGGTTTAGTACCTGGTTTGGTGGTGATTTTGGTTGGGGACAACCCTGCCAGCCAAGTCTACGTTCGAAATAAGGAACGTTCTGCCCTTGCAGCTGGTTTTCGTAGTGAAGTAGTCCGAGTTCCAGAAACCATTACCCAAGAGGAATTGTTAGACTTGATTGCCAAATACAATCAAGATTCAGAATGGCACGGGATATTGGTCCAGTTACCATTGCCAAAACATATTGATGAAGAGGCGGTTTTATTAGCCATTGACCCAGAAAAGGATGTCGATGGTTTTCATCCGCTAAACATGGGGCGTCTTTGGTCAGGTCATCCAGTCATGATTCCTTCGACACCTGCAGGGATTATGGAAATGTTCCATGAATATGGGATTGACTTGGAAGGTAAAAATGCGGTCGTCATCGGTCGTTCCAATATCGTCGGAAAACCCATGGCCCAGCTTCTTTTGGCAAAGAATGCTACAGTGACTTTGACTCACTCACGGACTCATAATCTTGCCAAGGTGGCTGCTAAAGCAGATATTCTGGTGGTTGCAATCGGTCGTGCCAAGTTTGTGACTGCTGACTTTGTTAAACCTGGAGCAGTTGTCATTGATGTTGGGATGAATCGCGATGAAAATGGGAAGCTATGTGGTGATGTTGATTATGAGGCAGTTGCCCCTCTTGCTAGCCATATTACACCAGTTCCTGGAGGTGTCGGTCCTATGACCATTACCATGCTGATGGAGCAAACTTATCAAGCAGCACTTCGGACATTGGATAGAAAATAGGAAAAAAGAAGGTAGAATAATGTCTTACCTTCTTTTTATATAATGCAGTCTAAAATGATATGAGTCCATAAACTATAAATTTGAAGTATGAAAATGCTATTAATAGAATGAAATTTGTATTGGAAAAAGTCTAGAATGAAAGCTACTTTCATTGCCTATTTCTTTTGAATGAACTTATCTTGCATACCATTTTATTAGGTTAAATTGATGGAAAATGATTGCAATTTTAGGTGTGTTTTGATATATTTAATATATAAAATATATTATCGAACTTGGTACGTGTTTGTGTATTCAGAAGGAGGTCGTTTTTTAAAATAAAGTAAGCGCTTACTTTGTATCAAGAAAAAGAAATGAGGATTTTAATGAACAAAAGACTTTTTGATAAACGTTGTCATTATAGCATTCGTAAATTTGCAATAGGTGCGGCATCTGTAATGATTGGGGCTAGTATATTTGGAATTTCAGCTGTACAAGCTGAGGAGGTGGCTTCATCCAATACTCAAACAGGAGAAACAACTGTTCATCAACCTCAGCCTTTAGATAAGCTTCCTGATGATGTGGCAGCTGCTATCGCAAAGGCTGATGAGAATGGTGGGCGTGAGTTTGTAAAACCCAAAGCTGAGTCGACAGAAGATAAAGTGACTAAGGATACAGAAACTACTAGACCTGCTAACGATGGTAGTCATGAATTGGCTAGTCCTAAAGTGGAAACTCCAAATAAAGTAGAAGAAGGAACCAAGGCTGAGGACAAACAGAAATCTGAAGAGGCAAATCCAAAGCCTGTTGAATCTGCATCAACATCTGGAACAGAACTGAAAGAGGATTCTAAAAAAACTTCTGAAAAGGACCAAGTGAAAGCAGACACAGAGATCAAACCTTCTTCTGAAAAATCGCAAGCACTATCTGGAGAGTCAAACAAAGCTGAAGTTGAAAAGGAAAAACAACTATTATCGGATCGAAAACAAGATTTTAATAAAGATTGGTATTTTAAACTAAATGCCCAAGGAGATTTTTCAAAAAAAGATGTGGATGTTCATGATTGGTCTAAATTGAATCTTCCACATGATTGGAGCATTTATTTTGATTTTGACCATAAGTCTCCCGCGCGTAATGAAGGTGGCCAGTTAAATGGTGGAACAGCTTGGTATCGTAAGACTTTCACATTAAATGAAGCTGACAAGAATAAGGATGTTCGTATCAATTTTGATGGGGTTTACATGGATTCAAAGGTCTATGTAAATGGTAAATTTGTAGGACATTATCCAAGTGGCTATAATCATTTTTCATATGATATCACAGAATTTTTAAACAAGGATGGTAGTGAAAATTCAATTACTGTTCAAGTGACCAATAAGCAACCAAGTAGTCGTTGGTATTCAGGAAGTGGGATTTATCGTGATGTAACTCTTAGTTATCGTGATAAAGTCCATGTTGCCGAAAATGGTAATCATATCACTACTCCAAAACTTGCTGAGCAAAAAGAAGGAAATGTTGAAACACAGGTTCAAAGTAAGATTAAAAATACGGATAAGAAGGCTGCTAAAGTCTTTGTGGAACAACAAATTTTCACTAAGGAAGGCAAGGTTGTCTCAGAATTAGTCCGCTCTGAAACGAAGAATTTAGCAGAAAATGAAGTTGCAGATTTCAGACAAACAATCCTAGTTAATAAACCAACTCTTTGGACGACAAAAAGTTATCATCCTCAACTGTATGTTTTGAAAACAAAGGTTTATAAAGAAGGTCAACTAGTTGATGTAACAGAAGATACATTTGGTTACCGCTATTTTAATTGGACTGCTAAGGATGGTTTCTCTCTGAATGGTGAACGCATGAAATTCCACGGAGTAAGTATTCACCATGACAATGGAGCTTTGGGTGCAGAAGAAAATTATAAGGCTACCTATCGTAAATTAAAACTCCTGAAAGATATGGGGGTTAACTCTATTCGAACAACCCACAATCCAGCTAGTCCTCAGTTGCTTGATGCTGCAGCAAGTTTAGGTCTTTTGGTTCAAGAGGAAGCTTTTGATACCTGGTATGGTGGTAAGAAAACATACGACTATGGACGGTTCTTTGATCAAGATGCAACACACCCAGAGGCTAAAAAGGGTGAGAAGTGGTCTGATTTTGATCTTAGAACAATGGTAGAACGCGATAAGAACAATCCGTCTATTGTTATGTGGTCTCTTGGAAATGAGGTGGAAGAGGCGAATGGTAGTCCTCGTTCTATCGAAACTGCTAAGCGTCTGAAGGCTATTATCAAGGCGATTGATACTGAACGTTATGTCACCATGGGTGAAAATAAATTTAGTCGTGCAGCGACAGGTGATTTCTTGAAACTCGCAGAAATCATGGATGCTGTCGGTATGAACTATGGTGAACGTTTTTATGATGCGGTTCGTAGAGCGCATCCAGACTGGCTCATTTATGGTTCTGAAACCTCTTCAGCTACTAGAACGCGTGATTCTTATTACAATCCTGCTCAAATCCTTGGACACGATAACCGTCCAAATCGTCACTATGAACAATCTGATTATGGTAACGACCGTGTTGGGTGGGGAAGAACAGCTACTGAGTCATGGACTTTTGACCGTGATCGCGCTGGCTATGCCGGACAATTTATCTGGACTGGGTTTGATTATATTGGTGAACCAACTCCATGGCATAACCAAGATAATACACCTGTAAAAAGCTCTTACTTTGGTATCATCGATACGGCTGGTTTACCAAAAAATGATTTCTACCTTTATCGCAGTGAGTGGTATAGTGCTAAAGAAAAGCCAACTGTACGCATTTTACCACATTGGAACTGGACTGAAGAGACACTTAAGGATCGCAAGATGCTAGTCGATGGAAAGGTTCCAGTTCGTACCTTCTCAAATGCTGCAAGTGTCGAATTGTTCTTAAATGGACAGTCGCTTGGTAAAAAGGAATATACGAAGAAAAGGACAGAAGATGGACGTCCTTATCATGAAGGGGCTAAACCAAGTGAATTGTATCTTGAGTGGCTTGTGAAATACCAACCCGGCACACTGACTGCGATTGCTCGAGATGAAAATGGCAAAGAAATTGCGCGTGATAGTGTGACAACTGCAGGGGAACCAGCAAGAGTTCGTCTGACTAAAGAAGAGCATGTTATCACTGCAGATGGGAAAGACCTATCCTACATCCATTACGAAATTGTTGATGGCGATGGGAATGTGGTTCCGACAGCGAATAATCTTGTTCATTTCAATCTTCATGGTCAAGGACAAATTGTTGGGGTCGATAATGGAGAACAAGCTAGCCGTGAGCGTTACAAAGCTCAAGCAGATGGAACATGGCAAAGACGTGCTTTCAATGGTAAAGGAGTTGTCATTGTAAAATCAACAGAAAAAGAAGGTAAATTTACTCTTTATGCAGATTCTGCTGGTTTAACTTCTGATAGCGCAACGGTCGCAACTGTGTCTGGTAAGAAAGAAAACCGTCACTTTGTAGCCTTTGCTCCTGTAAAAGCAACAACTGACGTGACAACAAATCCTGAATTGCCTCAAACAGTAACAGCTATTTATAGCGACGGTAGTGTTGAGGAAAAGACTGTAACATGGGACGTGCCATCTGACTTGCTTACAAGTGCAGGTGAGAAAAAAGTATCTGGACGTGTAGAAGGTTTGGAAACCAAAGCTGAGGCACTTGTAAAAGTGATTGCCTTAGATAGATGGTTACCAAAAGTTGCTACAGTACCAGTTGGTACAACTGCAGCAGATTTGGATAAAACAGTCACAGCTGTTCTGACAGATGGTAGTTTAATTGATACAGTCGTTGTTTCTTGGACCTTGAAAGATCCTGCTGCTTTGACCAAGGAAGGGGGACGTACGGAAGCTACTGGTAAATTAGTAGATGATGGCCATGAAGTTACGGCAACCTTTATCGCAAGCAGTAAGGAAACAACAAGTAGCATTACAGGACTTACTGTTGGGGATAAAGCTCTTGAGAACTTCGAGTCTGGCAAGACTTATTACCGTGTATCCCTTCCTTACACTGGAACAATTCCAAGTGTTGGGGCTCAGACTACTGGTTATCAAGTAACTGTTCAACAAGCTTCTGCTGATAATGGTTATCAGGCCTCGGTCTTCTTGAGTGATCAAAAGGGTGACTTGGTTCAAACTTACCTAATTCAGTTTGTTAAGGAAGCTCCTGCCTTGAAACGTTTGGAAGTAGTTGTGGAAGGAAAAGAAACTGCTACTGAAGATCAGGTTTTAACTTATCGTGTCATTGGTAGTTATGAGGATGGTTCTCAAACAGAATTTTCAGCTTCAGATATTCACCTAGAAGCTAAATCATCTGATGGTGGGCATCTTGAGGTGAATGGACAAAACCTCCTTCTTTATAGCAAAGGACGCGTGACATTGACACCACGCATCGATAATCAGACAGAGAGCACGAAATCTATAACTACTGAAGTGGTGATTAAAGAAAATAAAGTCAGCAAGAAGATTGTGAAACTTCATCCTGTATCTATTTCTACAGATATTAATCAGCAACCGAATCTACCTAAAGAAGTTGGGGCAGAATTTGATAAGGGCTTGCCACGCAAAGTATCTGTAACTTGGGACAAGGTAGATAAAAAAGAATTGGGTCGCTATCATAGCTTTACCCTTAAAGGACATGTAGAAGGAACAGACATTGAAGCTCAAGCAACGGTGACAGTTGAAGGCTTACAAGTTGCAGAGGAAGTCAGCCTCACAGTACCTAAGGGTGAGACAGTTCAATTGCCAGCTAATGTTCGTGCTTACCATTCTAACGGAACAACTATCTACAAAGATGTGGTTTGGGAACAGGTTCCAGAAAACTTTAGTCAAACTGAAGGAGTCTATGAAATCAATGGTCGTTTAGTGGGTAGCAATCTGACCACTAAAGCTCATGTTCGAGTATCTAGTCAAGTTGTTGCTGGAAATAATATCTCTAAACAATGGACAGGTTCGCAATTGCCAGCTGCCATTGTGTCCAATACAGGAGGAGATGATTCAGCTAATACCTTGAACGACCTGACTGTGTCAAGAACGCCAACAGATGCTAAAAATAGATGGACTACTTGGAGAACAAATACTGATAATGATTGGGCTTCTATCTTGTTTGGTAATTCAGGAGACTTGACGAAACGTTTTGTCAACAATTTATCAGTTGATTTCTATACTGATGGAGCAATTGGTCTTCCAAAAGAATATGTAGTTGAATATTATGTAGGTAAAGAAATTCCAGATTTACCAAGTGATGTCAGCAATGCTCAGCGTGATACTAATCATCCATTTAATAATCCAGACAATTGGAAAGCAGTTGAAAACTTACATGCTCCAAGTCAGCTGTCTGCAACTCAAACAAATCACTTCACATTTGACAAGGTAGAAACCTATGCTGTTCGTGTTCGTATGAAGAAGGCTGATGGAACATCAGGTGTTGGTCTGACAGAGCTAACTGTCCTTGGAAATAAGGTCTTAAGCTCTACAAGTTCAGAGATTTCTATCAAGGTAGATGGCAAGGATCTTGAACACTTTAATCCATCTAAGACTGATTACTATATTCCTCAATCTAGCAAAGAAATCACTGCAACCGCTAGCAATAATGGTTTGGTTACTCTTGTTCCAGCAACAAGTCCAAAAAGTGCGACACGTCTTATTTTGAAGGCTGAAGATGGCACTATTTTAAAAGAATATCGGATCTACCGTAATGATGAAAAAGATACAAGTCTACCTTTAGCAGCTGAAAATGGTGCAACTACTTTGAAGCTCGGAGATACCCTTCAACTTCCATCAGAAGTCACTGTTTATTATCCAACTTCAAATACTTGGACTACAGATAAACTTGCAGTGAAATGGGATGCTATTCCTGAACATGCGACAGAGCATGAGGGAAGATTCCAAGTAACTGGTCATGTCATCGGTACAAATCTAACAACTACCATGCAAGTAACAGTTGTAGCTAAAGGAAATCAAGTCATATCAGAAAATCCAAGCAACAATGAAACGGATTCTAAAGCCTTTGCTTCGACAACGAATGATACACAAGCAGCTTCACATGATCGAATTTTCTATATCAATGATGGAAAATTTAATGAGGATGGACGTTGGACAAACTGGTCTCGTACACCAAAAAATCAAGAAACTTCTGTGGGAATATTGTTTAAGAAGAACGGTAACATTACCTCACAAGCTATTGGAAAAGTTGCCATGCAGTTCTTTAAAGATAGTGGAACAGATGCCCCAGAGAAAATGGTTCTAGAAAGATATATTGGCCCTGCCTTTACAGAACCAAGTACGATTTCTCGTTATGAAGAAAATGCTGACCATCCATTCAACAAGGCAGAAAATTGGGTTCCAATTCCTTACAAAGCTTCTGGAGAATTAGTAGCTGGGAAACCAATTGAGTTTAACTTTGAACCGGTTCAAGCGCCAGCTATTCGTGCTCGAATGACTCGTAAGTCTACTACTAACGGTCTAGCAGTAGTCGAATTTACAGCCTACTCTGCAGGCAAGGGAGCAGAAGTCGAAACACCATCAGCGACTATTTCAATCGATGGAAAATCATTGGAAAACTTTGATCCAAATGTGACAGAGTACACCCTAACAACAATGGGAACTAAACCAAAAGTCACTGCGACAACTAGTGGACATGGAGTAGTCACAATAGTGGATCATGGAAATACAAATCTTCCAACACTCGTTCGTCTTATTTCCAAAGATGGAAATCTGGTGAAAGAATATCGTTTACACTTTAAGTCTACCTTCCAAACAACACCGACAGAGGGCGTTAAGAACTTAGTTGCAGAAGTACCAAGTTTGGAAATTGAAAAGACTTCACTTCCGTTTAAAGAAATTATTCGTGACACCCCTGAGCTTGCTCAAGGTCAACGTCGTATAGTTTCTGAAGGACAAGCTGGAGAAAAAGTTGACTATATTCAAGTTTGGGGAACTACTAGAACTCTTGTTCATTCTGAAGAAAGAAAGGCTCAGGATCGTATTATTGAGGTAGGAGTAAAACCATCTATTTCAAATAGTAAGGGTGAGGAACCTGCGCCAGTAAACGAAGTTCCAGAGTTCAAAGGCGGTGCTAACTTTGTAGAAGCGGCAGTAAACGAAGTTCCAGAATTCAAAGGTGGTGCTAACTTTGTAGAAGCAGCAGTAAAAGAAGTTCCAGAATACACAGGAATTCTAGCCACAGTAGGAGATCAAGTAGTACCAAGTGTTGAGAAACCTGAATTTAAGGGTGGTGTTAATGCTGTAATGGCTCTAGAACATAAACTTCCAGAGTACCGTGGTATTCTAGCTACAGTAGGTAATCAACCAGCTCCGACAGTAGAAAAACCAGAATTTAAGCTAAGTTCGTTAGAAAAATCTCAGACTCCAGAAGCACCAGTTCAAGTTGCCAAGGAAGACAAGAGATTGCCAGAGACTGGTGAAAAACAGTCAGAAACAGCTATTTTCTTGGCAGGTGTTACCTTGGCCTTATCAGCAGCTTTATTAACTGTAAAACGCAAAGAAGACTAGTCTATGCGCCTAATACCATTCTATTTGTATAGATTGGTAGAAGATAAAAAATGAATCGATAAATGAGTCGAATAGATGGAGAGGACCAATTAGGCCTCTCCGTCTTTACTAGTGAAAATGGAATCGTTTACTTTCATGTTGGGTCGAAAGGAGAGTAGAGGGGCTTTGTCCCCTCTTTTTCTATATGAACGAAGAGATTTATATTTAAGATGCAAGGTAGATAGACTTTATAGTATAATGAATAGAGAGGAAAAAACGATGAAAGTGATTGATCAAGCCTTACTAGAAAAAGTCATTATTGAACGTTCTCGTACAAGTCATAAAGGAGACTATGGTCGTCTGCTTTTGTTAGGTGGGACCTATCCTTATGGTGGAGCTATCATCATGGCTGCCTTGGTAGCTGTAAAAAGTGGCGCAGGATTGGTGACCGTTGGAACGGATAGGGAAAATATTCCAGCTCTGCACAGCCATTTACCTGAGGCTATGGCCTTTGCTCTTCAAGACCAGCAACTGTTAAAAGAGCAATTGGCGAGGGCAGAAGTTGTCTTATTGGGACCTGGTTTACGAGACGATATTTTTGGAGAAGAACTAGTCAAACAGGTTTTTGCTAGCTTAAGACAGAATCAGATTTTGCTTGTAGACGGAGGTGCTCTGACAATTCTTGCTAGGATAAGTTTGTCATTTCCTTCGAGTCAGCTTATCCTAACTCCCCACCAAAAGGAATGGGAAAAGCTGTCTGGAATTACGATTGAAAAGCAAAATGAAGATACAACGGCTAGTGCCCTAACTTCCTTCCCTCAAGGAACAATTTTGGTAGAGAAAGGTCCAGCTACTCGTATTTGGCAAGCTAGCCAATCTGATTATTACCAGTTACAGGTTGGCGGTCCCTATCAGGCGACTGGTGGTATGGGAGATACACTAGCTGGAATGATTGCAGGATTTGCAGGCCAATTTCGACAGGCCAGTCTCTACGAACGTGTGGCAGTAGCAACCCATCTTCATTCAGCAATAGCACAAGAACTATCTCAAGAACATTATGTGGTCTTGCCGACGGAAATCAGCTCTTATCTGCCCAAAATAATGAAAAAAATATCTCAAAAAGGCACCTGATCGTTTCAGGCGCCTTTGTATTTTTTAGAAAAATCCTTTAATCTTTCCAACGAGGCCATCTAGACCTTCAGAACCAGAAATCAACTGCTGAGCTTGAGAGAAGTATTCTCCAAGCTGTTCTTGATTTTCTGCAACAAATGTTTTTGCAGCTTCGAAATCTTTTGTTTCGATTAGCTCTTTTACTTGATTAAACAAATCTAATGGGTTCATCTTATGTCTCCTTTTCTGTATAATACTATTCAAACATTTTATAAAAATTTTTTCAAGCAAAGAGATTTTTCTATCGAAGTTGAGGGGTGTCAAACAGGGCTTTTTTTGATATAATTTTTAATGATGAATTCGAGAAATGATCGGTATGTGGTTGTTGATTTAGAGGCCACTAGCACCGGAAGCAAGGCAAAAATTATTCAAGTGGGTATTGTGGTGATTGAAAATGGCGAAATCGTCGATCAGTATGGGACTGACGTCAATCCCCATGAGCCCTTGGATTCTCATATAAAAGAATTGACAGGGTTGACTGATCAACGGTTGGCAGTTGCTCCAGAGTTTTCACAGGTAGCTGGAAGGATTTTTGAACTGGTCAAGGATGGTGTTTTTGTCGCGCACAATGTACAGTTTGATGCAAATCTTCTGGCAGAGTACCTATTCTTTGAAGGTTATGAATTGAGAACTCCACGAGTAGATACCGTTGAGTTAGCACAGGTTTTGTACCCTCAGTTTGAAAAGTACAATCTCGGCATTCTCTGTCAAGAGTTAGGGATTAAGTTAGACCACGCCCACACCGCTCTCTCTGATGCACAAGCAACAGCAGAGCTTTTGCTTTTTATGCGTCAAAAACTTTTTCAGTTACCAAAAGGACTTTTAGAAACGTTGTTAAATCTTGCGGATAACCTCCTTTATGAAACTTATTTAGTGATTGAAGAAGTATATCAGCGACAGTCCCTCCTTTCTTCTCACGATTTGATGGAGTTCCATGGACTCTTTCTAAGAAAGAAAAGTCAGTCTTTAAAACCACGTAAGCTATCTAAGGATTTTACTAAAAATATTTCCTTATTAGGCTTGGATGAACGTCCTCAGCAAGTTGAATTTGCAGAAAAAGTTGAGCAGTTATTAAAGGAACAGAAAACCGCATTTATTCAAGCCCAAACGGGTCTTGGAAAGACTTATGGTTATCTACTACCAGCTTTGAGCATGGAAAGTGAAGGGGGTATCCTTGTTAGTGTTCCTACCAAAATCCTTCAAAATCAAATTATGCAAGAAGAAGGAAGGCGATTAAAAGATACTTTTCATATTGATATTCATAGTCTTAAGGGTCCCCAGAATTATTTGAAACTCGATAATTTTTATAAAGTACTTCATAGGCCAGAGTCTAACCGCCTATTCACACGCTTTAAAATGCAAATCTTGATCTGGTTAACAGAGACAGAAACAGGTGACTTAGATGAAATCGGGCAGCTGTATCGTTATCAACATTTTCTAGCTGAACTTGTACATGATGGAAAACTTTCAAAAAAAAGTTTATTTATTTCTGAGGACTTCTGGCAACGCAGTCAAGATAGGGCTAAATCGAGTCGCCTTTTGTTAACCAATCACGCTTATCTGGTAACACGTTTAGAGGATGATCCAGAGTTTGTCAACAATCGCTTGATAATCATAGATGAAGCTCAAAAAATGCTGATTGCCCTTGAAAACCTCGTCCAAGAGTCTTATCTCCTCGAAGCTTTAGTGACACAAGTTGAAAAGTCCTTGGAAACAGAAAAAGATCTTATTCAGAGACGGTTGCTTGAGAGTATCGGGTTTGAATGTCGCTATTTGATAGATCAGTTTTACTCAGGACTTAAGAATGACAAGTGGTTGGATTCTCTTGAAAACTTACGCCAGCATTTTTCTGAGTTAAATCTTCCTGAGTATAGAGATATGACGCGCTTTTTTACATCGGACCGTGAATTTTGGCTGGCAACTGCTGAGAAGTCTAGTAAGGATGTGTTAATTTGTTCAAGTAAAAAAGGTCGCTTTCTACTAGCAGATTTATTGCCAGAAGATTGCAGAGTGCTTGGCGTATCTGCCACTCTTGAAATCAGTAATAGAGTTTCTTTAGCGGATTTATTAGGATTTACGGAAGCCCCACTTATTACAGTTGAATCTTTACAACAGAAGCAACAAGAAGTTTTATTAGTAAATGATTTTCCGTTAGTAACTGAACATTCTCCTTTAGATTATGCAGAAGAGGTTACATCAGTTATCCATTCCTTACAGGTGTTTCAAGAGCCTTTGCTTGTTTTATTTACGTCTAAAGAATTACTGTTAGCAGTGTCAGATTTACTAGACCATCCTCATTTGGCCCAATATAAAAATGGGGAACCCAGTCAGCTGAAGAAACGTTTTGAAAAAGGAGAGCGACAAATATTACTTGGAACAGGAAGTTTCTGGGAGGGGGTTGATTTTTCTACCCATCCTTGCGTTATTCAAGTAATTCCTCGATTGCCTTTCCAAAATCCCCAAGAACCTTTAACACGAAAATTAAATCATGAATTGCGTCAGGAAGGGAAGAATCCTTTCTATGATTATCAGCTGCCAATGGCCATTATTCGTCTCAAACAGGCTTTGGGTAGAACAATTAGAAAAGAGGAACAAGCTTCCATTGCTGTGATACTGGATAGTCGAGTTGTTCATAAACGATATGGTAAACAGATTAGACAAGCTCTAGCTAAGGAAAGAACTATCAGAGAGGTGAATAGAAACCAGATTACCTCTACTGTTATTGATTTCCTCCAAAACAACAAAAATAAAAAATCTAAGAAAGAGAAAAGGTGAATATATGAAACGTTCTTTCGACTCTAGAGTCGATTATAGTTTGCTCCTGCCAGTATTTTTCCTACTGGTTATCGGTGTGGTGGCTATTTATATTGCCGTTAGTCATGATTATCCAAATAATATTTTGCCCATTTTAGGGCAGCAGGTCGCTTGGATTGCCTTGGGACTTGTAATTGGTTTTGTGGTCATGCTCTTCAATACAGAATTTCTTTGGAAGGTGACACCCTTTCTATATATTTTAGGCTTGGGACTTATGGTCTTACCTATCGTCTTTTATAATCCAAGTTTAGTTGCATCAACGGGTGCCAAAAACTGGGTATCGGTAAATGGTGTTACCTTGTTCCAGCCGTCAGAATTTATGAAGATATCCTATATCCTCATGTTGGCCCGTGTGATTGTCCAGTTTACCAAAAAACATAAGGAGTGGAGACGCACAATTCCGCTGGACTTTTTGTTAATTTTTTGGATGATTCTCTTTACCATTCCAGTCCTAGTTCTTTTGGCACTTCAAAGTGACTTAGGGACGGCTTTGGTTTTTGTAGCCATTTTCTCAGGAATCGTTTTATTATCGGGGGTTTCTTGGAAAATTATTATCCCAGTATTTGTGACTGCTGTAACTGGAATTGCTGGTTTCTTAGCTATTTTTATCAGCAAGGACGGTCGGGCTTTTCTCCATCAACTGGGAATGCCGACCTATCAAATCAACCGTATTTTGGCTTGGCTTAATCCTTTTGATTTTGCTCAAACAACGACCTATCAGCAGGCTCAAGGGCAGATTGCGATTGGTAGTGGAGGCTTGTTTGGTCAAGGATTTAATGCTTCTAATCTGCTTATTCCAGTTAGAGAGTCGGATATGATTTTCACGGTCATTGCAGAAGATTTTGGCTTTATTGGCTCTGTTCTTGTTATCGCCCTTTATCTCATGCTGATTTACCGTATGTTGAAGATTACTCTTAAATCAAATAATCAGTTCTACACCTATATTTCCACAGGTTTGATTATGATGTTACTCTTCCATATCTTTGAGAATATCGGTGCCGTGACAGGTTTGCTTCCTTTGACTGGGATTCCCTTGCCTTTTATTTCGCAAGGAGGATCGGCTATTATCAGTAATTTAATCGGTGTTGGCTTGCTTTTATCGATGAGTTACCAGACTAATCTAGCTGAAGAAAAGAGCGGAAAAGTTCCATTCAAACGGAAAAAGGTTGTATTAAAACAAATCAAATAAGGAGAAAATCATGGTAAAAGTAGCAGTTATGTTGGCTCAGGGCTTTGAAGAAATTGAAGCTTTGACAGTTGTGGATGTTTTGCGTCGTGCAAATATTACTTGTGATATGGTTGGTTTTGAAGAGCAAGTGACGGGTTCGCATGCAATCCAAGTAAGTGCAGACCGTGTTTTTGATGGTGATTTATCAGACTATGACATGATTGTCCTTCCTGGAGGGATGCCTGGTTCTGCACATTTGCGTGACAATCAGGCCTTGATTCAAGAATTGCAAAATTTCGAGCAAGAAGGGAAGAAACTGGCAGCCATTTGTGCGGCACCAATTGCCCTCAATCAAGCAGGAGTATTGAAAAACAAGAAGTTTACTTGCTATGACGGTGTTCAAGAGCAAATCCTTGATGGGCAATACGTCAAGGAAACAGTAGTGGTAGATGGTCATTTGACAACCAGTCGAGGCCCTTCAACAGTCCTTGCCTTTGCTTACGAGCTGGTAGAGCAATTAGGAGGAGATGCAGAGAGTTTACGAACAGGAATGCTCTATCGAGATGTCTTTGGTAAAAATCAGTAAAACGGATTCGTAATCTCTATAGTTTGATAAATACTAAAATATTGATCACTCTCTATAGAGTTGTATTTTTTGAGAAGATGATTCGTCATCTTCTTTTTTATTTCAGTGTTTTTACTTGCGTAAAAAAATTTTTTCTAGTATAATAGTTTATTGTGAGCGAACCTCACTTACCCCTTGCAAAGTCTTGGGGTCATTAGACCAAAAGGAGGAACATATCAATGGCTAAATACGAAATTCTTTATATCATTCGTCCAAACATTGAAGAAGAAGCTAAAAACGCTTTGGTAGCACGTTTTGACTCTATTTTGACTGACAACGGTGCAACTGTTGTTGAATCAAAATCTTGGGAAAAACGTCGTCTTGCATACGAAATCAAAGATTTCCGTGAAGGACTTTACCACATCGTTAACGTTGAAGCAAACGACGATGCAGCTCTTAAAGAGTTTGACCGTCTTTCAAAAATCAACGCTGACATTCTTCGTCACATGATCGTCAAAACTGACGCGTAAGAAGGTAAACTATGATTAACAATGTTGTACTTGTAGGGCGTATGACACGTGACGCTGAGTTGCGTTATACCCCATCAAATGTAGCAGTTGCGACTTTTACTCTTGCAGTAAACCGTACATTTAAGAGTCAAAATGGCGAGCGTGAGGCTGATTTTATCAATGTCGTTATGTGGCGCCAACAGGCTGAAAACCTTGCTAACTGGGCTAAAAAAGGCTCACTTATCGGGGTGACAGGTCGTATCCAGACTCGTAGTTACGATAACCAGCAAGGACAACGTGTCTACGTGACAGAGGTCGTGGCTGAGAATTTCCAAATGTTGGAAAGCCGTAGTGTGCGTGAGGGTCATACAGGTGGAGCTTACTCTGCACCAACTGCAAACTATTCAGCGCCTACAAATTCAGTACCAGACTTTTCACGTGATGAAAATCCATTTGGAGCAACAAATCCTTTGGATATTTCAGATGATGATTTACCATTCTAATGGACAACTAAAATTATAAAGGAGAAAACACATGGCTCAACAACGTCGTGGCGGATTCAAACGCCGTAAAAAAGTTGATTACATCGCAGCAAACAAAATTGAATATGTTGATTACAAAGATACTGAGCTTCTTAGCCGTTTCGTTTCAGAACGTGGGAAAATCCTTCCTCGTCGCGTAACAGGAACTTCAGCTAAAAACCAACGTAAAGTAACAACAGCTATCAAACGCGCTCGCGTAATGGCTTTGATGCCTTTCGTAAACGAAGATTAAAAAAGAGGTCCGGGTGGACCTCTTTTTCAGACCCGTTTGGGTCTTTTTTTCACGAGCCTTAAAATAAGAGAGCGAGTTGGGCCTGGGTGGACCTCTTTTTCATGAGCTTGAAAACAAGAAAGCGAATTAAGACCCGTTTGGGTCTTTGTTCACGAGATAGTTTTTTCTGACTTTGGCGTGCTATAATGGTAATAGAAAGAGTAAAGGTGGGTAAGTCAAAGATGAATTGTACGATTAGAAATATGATTAAGTCTGATATTGAATCCTTATCTCATGGATTTATGAATCAAGGTTGGCCTGGTAGAGAGGAAATTTTGGCTAGATATTTTCTGGAACAGGAAAGTGGGGATAGAGAAGTCTTAGTTGCAGAGTTTGATGGTGCTGTAGCGGGCTACGTTACCATTTTGCCCTCTGCTAAACATGGTCCTTTTGCAGAAGTCTATCCAGAATTATCAGATTTTAATGTGTTTGAGCCTTTTCGAAATCAAGGAATTGGGAATCAACTGCTAGAAGAAGCAGAAAAACGAGTCAAGTTTGTTTCGAGTAAGGTCACTCTTGGTGTAGGTTTGCACTTAGGCTATGGCCCTGCCCAGAGATTGTATATCAGACGGGGCTACATTCCAGATGGGACAGGTGTCTGGTATCGAAATCAACCCTTGAAAATGAATGCTACTATTCAAAATAATGATGATTTAGTTCTGTACTTATCCAAGAAGTTCGAATAAGAGATAGCGAATTTCTTTGAAAATAGGGGATTTAGCTACTTTATGGTATAATGGAAAGAGTTAGATTGAAAGAGGTAGTGAGATGGATGCCAAATTAAGATATAAGGTAAAGAAGATCAAGGTTGTCTTTTTTGATATTGATGATACATTGCGGAATTCAAAGACAGGTTTTATTCCAGCTTCAATCCCAACTGTTTTTAAGCAATTACGTGAGAAAGGAATTTTGACAGGTATTGCTTCTGGACGGGGGATTTTTGGTGTCGTGCCAGAGATTCGTGAACTCAAACCTGATTTTTTTGTGACCTTGAATGGGGCCTATATTGAAGATAAAAAAGGTCAGGTCATTTATCAACATCAGATTGAGAAGTCAGATGTTGAGGAGTATATCTCTTGGGCTAAGCAAGAAGGAATTGAGTATGGCTTGGTTGGGAGTCATGATGCCAAGTTATCGACTCGCACAGATATGATTAGTGAAGCTATCAATCCAATTTACCCTGATTTGGATGTAGATCCTAATTTCCATGAAAAAGAAGATATCTATCAGATGTGGACTTTTGAAGATAAAGGAGATGACTTGCACTTACCTGACAGTCTCTCAGACAAACTTCGTATGGTTCGTTGGCATCAACATTCGTCTGATATTGTGCCGATTTCAGGCTCCAAAGCGACAGGTGTGGAAAAGGTTGTGGAATACCTTGGCTTGAAACCAGAGAACGTTATGGTCTTTGGAGATGGGCTGAATGACTTGGAACTCTTTGATTATGCTGGAATCAGCGTTGCAATGGGAATTTCTCATGATAACATCAAAGAAAAAGCAGATTATATTACAAAAACACTAGAAGAAGATGGCATTTTTGATGCCTTAGAAGGATTTGGTATGGTAGAAAAAGAATTGCATTTCCCACAAGTAGACATTGAAACAGTAGAAGGTCCTATCGCGACTATTAAGACTAATCATGGAGACTTGCGTATTAAGCTTTTCCCTGAACATGCTCCTAAAACAGTAGCTAACTTTGTAGCTCTTTCAAAAGATGGCTACTATGATGGTGTCATTTTCCACCGTATTATCAAGGATTTTATGATTCAAGGTGGAGACCCAACTGGTACTGGTATGGGTGGCGAGTCAATCTACGGCGAATCATTTGAGGATGAATTCTCAGAAGAACTTTACAATATCCGTGGTGCCCTTTCCATGGCTAATGCTGGTCCAAATACCAACGGCAGCCAGTTCTTTATCGTGCAAAATCAACATTTGCCTTATTCTAAGAAAGAAATTGCTCGTGGAGGTTGGCCAGAACCGATTGCGGAAATCTATGCGGAACAAGGTGGAACACCTCATCTGGATCGTCGTCACACGGTTTTTGGTCAGCTAGCTGATGAAGCTTCTTATGCTGTCTTGGATGCCATTGCTGCTGTTGAGACAGGAGCTATGGACAAGCCAGTTGAAGATGTTGTGATTGAAACAATTGAAATCGAGGACTAAGATGAAAATCGGTGATAAGCTAAAGGGTCGTATTACAGGGATTCAGCCCTACGGTGCCTTTGTTGAGCTAGAAACGGGTGATACGGGGCTGATTCACATTTCAGAGATTCGGACAGGTTTTATTGAAAATATCCAGGAAGCCTTGAAAGTCGATGAAGAGGTTCAGGTTCAAGTAGTGGATTTAGATGAATTTACAGGGAAAGCCAGCCTTTCTATCCGCACTTTGGAGGAAGAAAAGCACCAGTTTCCGAGACGGAGACGTTTTTCAAGCGACCGTTTTAACTACGGCTTTGCGCCTCTTAAACGAATGATGCCAATTTGGACCAAGGAGGCCCTTCAACATTTGAAGAATCAGAAGCACTAGTTAGAAATTTCTATCTTTTGTAATGTTAATATAAATTTGTTATAATAGGACCATGGAAGAAGAACAATTATTAAAATCAGGAGAGCGCATTAACCAGCTCTTTTCGACAGATATTAAAATCATTCAAAATAGAGAGGTTTTTAGCTATTCGGTGGATAGTATTCTCTTGTCACGTTTTCCACGTTTTCCTAAGAAGGGCTTGATTGTGGATTTCTGTGCTGGGAATGGAGCAGTGGGGCTATTTGCTAGCACTCGGACTCAGGCACAGATTTTGGCTGTTGAGATTCAGGAGCGTTTGGCGGATATGGCTGAACGCTCTGTCCGTTTGAATGGTTTAGAAAAGCAAATGGAGGTCATCTGTGATGATTTGAAAAATATGCCTGCTTACATCCAGGGAAGTAAGGTGGATATGATTTTGTGTAATCCACCCTATTTCAAGGTGGATCCTCATTCCAATCTGAACGAGAGTGAACATTATCTCTTGGCGCGCCATGAAATCACGACCAATTTGCAGGAAATCTGTCGTAGTGCCCAGAGTATTCTTAAATCGAATGGACGCTTGGCCATGGTTCATCGTCCTGATCGGCTTTTAGATATCTTGGACAGCTTACAACGGCATAATCTAGCCCCTAAGCGCCTGCAGTTTGTTTATCCAAAAAGAGAAAAGGAAGCCAATATGCTCTTGATTGAGGCTATCAAGGATGGCTCGACAAGTGGCTTTAAGGTTTTGCCACCTCTCATTGTCCACAATGATGATGGCTCTTATACGCCGGAACTCGAAGAGATTTATTATGGATCATAAGGCTTATATGTACGTGCTGGAGTGTCGTGATGGATCTTACTATACAGGCTATACGACTGATGTGAGAAGACGCCTCGCTGTCCACAATAGTGGGAAGGGAGCCAAATATACACGAGCACGATTGCCAGTCAAACTCATCTATGCTCAAGGTTTTGCCAGTAAGGAAGAAGCCATGTCGGCAGAAGCCCTTCTCAAGCGTAAGAAGAGGCCACAGAAGGAAAGATTTTTATCTGAAAATCAAGATAGAAATTTACTCAGTTATTTTGAAGAATCGTGAGGAGTCCTTTGACTCCTCTTACTTTTGTCAAAAAGCGAAAAAAATGCTACAATAAAGAGAATAAACAAAATGAGGTATTATCATGTCTAAGATTCTAGTATTTGGTCACCAAAATCCAGACTCAGATGCCATCGGGTCATCTGTAGCCTTTGCCTACCTTGCAAAAGAAGCTTACGGTTTGGATACGGAAGCTGTTGCACTTGGAACTCCAAATGAAGAAACAGCCTTTGTCTTGAACTATTTTGGTGTAGAAGCACCGCGTGTTATCACTTCTGCCAAAGCAGAAGGTGCAGAGCAAGTTATCCTAACTGACCACAATGAATTCCAACAATCTGTATCAGATATCGCTGAAGTAGAAGTTTATGGTGTTGTAGACCACCACCGTGTGGCTAACTTTGAAACTGCAAGCCCACTCTACATGCGTTTGGAGCCAGTTGGGTCAGCGTCTTCAATCGTTTACCGTATGTTCAAAGAACATGGTGTAGCTGTACCTAAAGAGATTGCTGGTTTGATGCTTTCAGGTTTGATTTCAGATACCCTTCTTTTGAAATCACCAACAACACACCCAACAGATAAGGTTATTGCTCCTGAATTGGCTGAATTGGCTGGTGTGAACTTGGAAGAATATGGTCTTGCAATGTTGAAGGCAGGTACTAACTTGGCCAGCAAATCTGCTGACGAATTGATTGACATCGATGCTAAAACTTTTGAATTGAACGGAAACAATGTTCGTGTTGCCCAAGTAAACACAGTTGACATCGCTGAAGTTTTGGAACGTCAAGCAGAAATCGAAGCTGCAATGCAAGCTGCCAACACAGCAAACGGCTACTCTGACTTTGTCTTGATGATTACAGATATCGTCAACTCAAACTCAGAAATCCTAGCACTTGGTGCTAACATGGACAAGGTTGAAGCAGCTTTCAACTTCAAACTTGAAGACAACCATGCTTTCCTTGCTGGTGCCGTTTCACGTAAGAAACAAGTGGTACCTCAATTGACTGAAAGCTTTAATGCTTAAGATTTTGGTTATCAATTCAAATTAGGAAAGGCTAGTTTGCCTTATATCGAAAGGAGTTTCGGCTCCTTTTTTTCTAGGAGTGAAGCATGTTAGAAAATGGCGATTTGATTTTTGTGAGAGATGAGTCGGACATGGGACAGGCCATCCAGACTTCAACAGGTAACTATAGCCATGTTGCCATTTATTTGGATGGAATGATTTACCATGCTAGTGGAGAATTTGGTGTGGTCTGTCAGGAACCGGCAGATTTCTTTGAATCCAATCATTTGTACGATATTTATATCTACCCAGAAATGGATATCCAATCTGTGAAGGAAAGAGCTTGTAGACATCTGGGAGCTCCTTATAATGCTTCTTTCTATCCAGATGGAACTGGTTTCTACTGTTCCCAGTATATGGCAGAAATCCTACCGATTTTTGAAACCATTCCCATGAAATTTGGGGATGGGGAGCAGGAGATTAGTGACTTTTGGAGAGAGTATTACAGAGAACTAGGCTTGCCTGTTCCTCTGAACCAAGCTGGGACCAATCCCAGTCAGTTGGCAGCATCGCCTCTGTTAGAATGTAAAGAAAGGAATCTTCATGATTCAGATTTTTAATCCATCTCGTTTGACGAGACAGCCATTTTTTGGAGAATTGATTCGCTATCTGGACCAGCATGATGATGTTATTTTGAGAGAAATTAAGGCTCAATTTCCAGATGTGGCAGTTGATAAACTCATGGAAGAGTATATAAAGGCAGGCTTGATTCGTCGGGAAAATAAGCGCTATTACCTTAATCTTCCAATGCTGGAGTCACTTGATAGTCTTGAACTGGATCAAGAGATTTTTGTCAGCGAATATAGTCTGGCCTATCAAGCCTTGTTAGAGCAGAGTTTTGAGACGGAATTACGAAATCAAACCAATGCAGCTATTTTAGTTGAAAAGACGGACTTTGCGAGATCAAAAATGACCCTGTCCAATTATTTCTACAAGGTCAAACATCAGTATCCTTTGACAGAAAAACAGCAGGAACTCTATGACATTTTGGGAGATGTCAATCCTGAGTATGCTCTCAAATATATGACGACTTTTTTGCTAAAATTTCTCAAAAAAGATCAACTGATGCAGAAACGTCGTGATATCTTTGTGGACAGTTTAGTTGTCCTAGGTTATATTGTCCACAAGGAAGATGGAAAGTATGAGTTGGCCGTCGATTTTGATAAGGAAAGATTAACTTTCTACTTGGACTGATTTCTGGTTTCTGAGCACATTGTTTGACTTTCCTTAGTATTCGGTATAAACTATATATAACCGGTAACACATATCGGAATAAAACTAAAGGAGACAATCATATGTCACTTGAAAACAAATTGGAACAAGCAACAGGCGCTATCAAAGAAGGATTTGGTAAAGTTACTGGAGATGGTAAGACTGAAGCAGAAGGCGCTGTAGAAAAGACAGTTGCTAAGGCAAAAGAAGTAGTTGAAGATGCTAAAGATGCTGTAGAAGGTGCCGTTGAAGGTTTGAAAAACGCTTTTAAATAAAAATAGAAAAAATCAAGGGTTTCATTTCCCTTGATTTTTTTACTATCTTATAAATAATTTTCTGCGACGGCTGCATCTCCTGGATAGGCTTCTTTCTTACCTTGGACGATTTGGTAGCAATCGGCTCCCTTACCAGCAATAATAACTGCATCTAATTCGTGATTTGTGATAGCCATCGCTGCCTTGATGGCTTCTTGGCGATCCGCAATTTTTTCAACAGGATGATTGATGTAGCTACTAATTTCATCTGCAATGGCCATTGGGTCTTCATAGTTAGGGTCATCAGCAGTCAGAAAAACTTGAATCTCAGGGTGTTGATTAAGGAGGAGGCCAAAGTCCTTACGACGGCTTTCTCCCTTGTTTCCTGTCGAACCGAGAACCAGAGCAATCTTTCCAGTTTGATGAGTTTCTACAACCTTGATTAGTTTTTTGAGACTATCACCATTGTGGGCATAGTCGATGAAAACCTTGGCTCCGTTTTTCTGAGTGAGGACTTCCATACGACCCGGAACACGGGTTGCAGCGATTCCTTTTTTGATGTCTTCAAGACTAGCTCCGAGACGGAGACAAGCAAGTCCAGCAGCAACGGCATTTTCTTGGTTGAAGTGTCCAATTAGTTGGATATCATAATCTCCAGCGAGTTTACCCGTAGCTGAAAAACTAAAGGCTTTGGAATTCTCAATTTGGTTTTCAGACTGGCTACCATAAAAATCATGGTCTTGATATTCAACTTGTTCTTTCAAGACAGAAAAGTGGTCCATGTCACTGTTAATGATGACTGCTCGGCTATTTTCCATCAAGAGACGTTTGTGGTAGAAGTAGTCTTCAAAGCTAGGGTGTTCAATCGGGCCGATATGGTCGGGGCTGATATTGAGGAAAACTCCCACATCAAAGGTTAGACCATAGACACGTTTGACCAGATAGGCCTGACTGGATACCTCCATGATGAGGTGAGTACGGTCATTTTGCACGGCTTGATTCATCATGTCAAAGAGGTCAATACTCTCAGGGGTTGTTAATGTAGACTTAAAGAAAGTCTTGCCATCTAGAGTTGTGTTCATGGTCGAGAGCATAGCAGGTCGATGCCCTTGAGATAAAATGTTATAGGCGAAGTAGGCTGCTGTTGTCTTACCCTTAGTACCAGTAAAGGCAAGGAGTTTGAGTTTTTTCTGTGGATTACCATAAAATTCCATAGCTACCAAACTCATGGCTTTCTTGATATCACTGACGATAATAGCAGGAATACCAACTTCATAGTCTTTTTCAGCCACATACCAAGCGAGGCCTTGAGAGATGGCAGAAATCAGAAATTCCTTCTTAAAGGCAGCACCTTTAACGAAAAAGAGGCTCTTTTCTTTAGCCTTGCGACTGTCATAGCAGATGGTGTCAAATATGACATGGCTGTAGTTGTAGTGATAATGTCCTTGGTCGATAATCTCACGGAAAAGATCATCTTTCTTTAAAATATCTAATACGGTTTCAATCTTAATCATACTTTCTATTGTAAACCGAAAGTCGTAAATTTACAAGTGACAAGGAAAAGTTTATAATGGAAGATGAGGAATTTTTCCTAGTGATTAAAATAAAATGAGGAATCTATGTCTAACGAAAACAATCACCAGCAGGCCCAGATGTTACGGGGGACTGCTTGGCTAACGGCTAGTAACTTTATCAGTCGTCTACTCGGTGCCATTTATATTATCCCTTGGTATATCTGGATGGGGTCTTATGCGGCTACAGCAAATGGTCTCTTTACCATGGGATACAATATCTATGCATGGTTCTTGCTGATTTCAACAGCAGGTATTCCAGTTGCGGTGGCCAAGCAAGTTGCCAAGTACAATACCATGCGAGAAGAAGAGCATAGCTTTGCCCTGATTCGGAGCTTTTTAGGCTTTATGACTGGATTAGGTCTTGTTTTTGCACTAGTCTTGTATATCTTTGCTCCTTGGCTAGCAGATTTGTCGGGTGTAGGGAAAGACCTGATCCCAATCATGCAGAGCTTGGCTTGGGCAGTCTTGATTTTCCCATCTATGAGTGTCATCCGAGGTTTCTTCCAAGGGATGAATAACCTGAAACCTTATGCCATGAGCCAAATTGCTGAGCAGGTCATTCGTGTTATCTGGATGCTCTTAGCTACCTTTATGATTATGAAAATGGGCTCAGGAGATTATCTAGTAGCGGTTACCCAATCCACCTTTGCTGCCTTTGTCGGCATGGTAGCTAGTTTTGCAGTTTTGATCTATTTCCTTGCCAAAGAAGGATTACTTAAAAGAGTCCTTGAAACAGGAGATAAGATTAATAGTAAGCGTCTTTTGATCGATACCATTAAGGAAGCCATTCCTTTTATTTTGACAGGGTCTGCTATCCAGCTTTTCCAGATTTTAGATCAGATGACCTTTATCAATAGTATGAGCTGGTTTACCAACTATAGTAATGAAGACTTGGTTGTCATGTTTTCTTATTTCTCAGCCAATCCTAATAAAATCACTATGATTTTGATTTCCTTAGGAGTTTCGATTGGTGGTGTAGGCTTGCCACTTTTGACCGAAAACTATGTGAAAGGTGATTTGAGGTCTGCCTCTAAATTGATTCAAGATAATCTAACTATGCTTCTATTGTTTCTTTTTCCTGCAACTGTGGGAGTGGTCATGGTCGGTGAACCTATTTATACCATATTTTACGGGAAGCCAGATGGTTTGGCATTAGGTTTGTTTATCTTTGCAGTCTTACAGTCAACCATTTTGGGTGTATATATGGTTTTGTCGCCAATGCTTCAGGCTATGTTCCATAACCGTAAAGCAATCCGTTACTTTTTCTATGGTTCGGTTGCTAAGCTAGTCTTGCAATTACCAACAATTTATCTTTTTCACAGTTATGGTCCTTTGATTTCAACATCAATCGCTCTTATCATCCCTATTATATTCATTTATCGTGAACTATGTAGGGTAACAGGAATGAGAGGTAATGTGGTATTTAGGAGAACGATTTTAATCAGTTTGTTGACTTTTGTTATGTTCATCGGTGTAGGCGCTATTCAGTGGGTACTGGGATTTGTCTTCCAACCAAGTGGACGTTTGTGGAGTTTTCTATATGTAACTCTTATCGGTGCCATGGGTGGAGGAGTTTATGGAATTATGAGCCTCCGTACCCGTTTATTGGATAAGGTGATTGGAAAAGCCCAAGCAGATCGCTTACGAATCAAATTAAAGTTAACTTAAAAAATATTTATAAATAAAAGGGATAATTTGAACATTTCTATCATGAAATGCTTGAATTATTCTCTTTTTATTAATTTGTAGAATAATAACTAAAGTTTGTAGATGGTAATTTAATTTTTCTTAAATTTTACTTAAAAATCTATTGACTAAATAAAACTCAAGTTGTATAATAAGACAAATATTTAAATCAGGAGGTTCTGGAGATGAAAAAGTCTAAAGCCAAGTATGCAGCACTTGCAGGTGTCGTGTTAAGTGCAGGTATTTTATTAAGCGCGTGTGGGAATTCTAGCACAGGGTCAAAAACATATAACTATGTCTATGTTAGTGATCCATCTAGTTTGAATTATCTAGCAGAAAACCGTGCAACAACCAATGATATCGTGGTTAATTTGGTAGATGGGCTCATGGAAAATGACCAGTATGGGAACTATATCCCATCCTTGGCTGAGGATTGGAGTGTATCTAAGGATGGTTTGACCTATACCTACAAACTGCGTAAAGACGCTAAATGGTATACTGCAGATGGAGATGAATATGCTCCTGTAACTGCCCAAGATTTTGTAACTGGTTTGAAATATGCAGCTGATAAAAAATCAGAAGCCTTGTACTTAGTGCAAGAATCCGTTGCTGGTTTAGATGACTATATCACTGGTAAAACAACAGACTTTTCAACTGTCGGAGTTAAGGCTCTTGATGACCAAACTGTTCAATATACCTTGACACGACCAGAATCTTATTGGAACTCAAAAACAACTTCAACCATTCTCTTCCCAGTCAATGCAGATTTCTTGAAATCAAAAGGGGATGATTTTGGCAAGGTAGACCCATCTAGCATTTTGTACAATGGACCTTTCTTGATGAAATCCTTTGTTTCAAAATCTGTCATCGAATTCAAGAAAAATCCTAACTACTGGGATGCTAAAAATGTCTTTGTAGATGATGTGAAATTGGCCTATTATGATGGTAGTGACCAAGATGCACTGGCTCGTAACTTTGTCGAGGGGGCTTATAGCTACGCTCGTCTTTATCCAAATAGTTCAAGCTTTGAAGGGATTAAAGAGAAGAATAAGGACAATATCATCTATAGCTTGCAAGATGCTACTTCTTACTTCTTAAACTTTAACCTAGATAGAAAATCTTATAAATTCACTTCAAAAACAAGTGATGCTGAGAAGAAATCGACTCAAGAAGCGGTTCTTAACAAAAACTTCCGTCAAGCCATCAACTTTGCCTATGATCGTACAGCTTACGGGGCTCAATCTCAGGGAGAAGATGGTGCAACTAAGATTTTGCGTAACTTGGTTGTTCCTCCAAATTTTGTAAGTATCAACGGAAAAGACTTTGGTGAAGTAGTAGCCTCTAAGATGGTCAATTATGGTAAGGAATGGCAAGGAATCAACTTTGCGGATGCCCAGGATCCATACTACAATGCTGAAAAAGCTAAAGCCAAATTTGCTGAAGCTAAGAAAGAACTCCAAGCTAAAGGAGTCCAATTCCCTATTCACTTGGACATGACAGTTGACCAAGCTGCTAAAAAGGGTGTCCAAGAGGCAAATTCTATGAAACAATCTATTGAAGCAGCCTTAGGTGCAGAGAACGTTGTAATTGATATTCAACAACTCACTACTGAAGATTATGACAATACAAGCTATTTGGCTCAGACAGCAGCTCAGAAGGATTATGATCTTTACAACGGTGGTTGGGGATCTGACTATCAAGATCCATCAACTTATCTTGATATTTTCAATGTGAAGAGCGGTGGAGTGTTGCAAAATCTGGGTATAGAGCCTGGTGAATCTAATGATAAGGCTAAGGCTGTTGGACTGGATATCTACACTCAAATGCTGGAAGAAGCCAATAAGGAGCAAGATCTTGCAAAACGCTATGAAAAGTATGCTGAGATCCAAGCATGGTTGGTAGATAGCGCTTTAGCGATTCCAAATATTTCTAAGGGGGGAACACCAGTATTGAGAAAAACAGTTCCTTTCTCAGAACCATATTCATTAGCTGGTAATAAAGGTATTGAATCATATAAATACCTCAAAGTACAAGATAAAACAGTCACAAAAGATGAATATGAAAAAGCTAAAGAAAAATGGTTGAAAGAAAAAGAAGAATCTAATAAAAAAGCCCAAGAAGAATTGGCAAAACATGTCAAATAAGGATTTTTCAAGAAAAACGATAGTTTCGAAAGAAGCTGTCGTTTTTTAATAGAATGATAGCGAAGTTGGAAGAAAAGTGCTTACATTTTTTAAATTGTTTATCAGATTTATGATATAATGAATATAATAAAAGTTGCGAAAAGTTATTTTCGAAGGTCTCTCATAGCTAATTGAGGATACATAGATTAAATTAATTTTATAGGAGGGATACTGTCTACTAAAAAGTAAGATAAAACGCAACAAATGATAAGTTCTTCTTTTATGTGAAGAGTTCTTATCTGCCTATTTACTAATCGTTATGGAGGTGTCATCATGGGTGCTATTATGGAGTTTGCGACAGAAAAACAGATTGCATCATTTCTTTCAAGTTGTCGCATTGAAGGGCAAAAGAATTTTCTGATGGCTTTTAAGAAAAAGACATGGTTGAAATCCTTTATTGATTTTTTCATTATAGGCGGTTCCTACTATGTTCAGTCGAGTGTGAAGCCTAAGATTCTGGCATTCACACCTAAGGGAATCTACTTGATGGACATCAGTGATGTAACTGAAAATCGTTCTAATCAAGTCTTTGAGATGTCTTGGGATGATGTTAAAGATTTTACTTATCAGACAGTCTTGAATACAGTTAGATTTAATTGGCATTATCAAAATGAAGACTATATTTTTTCCGTGGATGTCGGTCAGATTGGTCAGCATGTGGGTCAATATCAATTTAATAAAGAGCATTATGACTATTTAGCCCAACACGATTTCTTTCAGTCTAAGTAAGGCCTAGCAATCATCGTCACAAAAGAATCTAGAAGCTTTTCTGGATTCTTTTTAGCTTTACTCGATAAGTATATAGTTTGAAACTATAACTAGCTCTTGAAAAGAAGAAAATGAGTTGATGAAAATAAGTGGTACAATAGTTACTATAGATTTGGAGGTATTGTATGAGCAAGGAATTACACATTAACACAATTTTGGCCCAGGCGGGTATCAAATCAGATGAAGCGACAGGAGCTTTGGTGACACCGATTCATTTTTCGACGACTTATCAGCACCCAGAGTTTGGTCAGTCTACTGGATTTGACTATACGCGCACCAAAAACCCAACTCGCAGTAAGGCGGAAGAAGTCTTGGCGGCTATTGAGTCAGCAGACTATGCCCTAGCGACTAGCTCAGGTATGTCAGCTATTGTACTGGCCTTTAGCGTCTTTCCAGTAGGAAGTAAGGTCTTGGCTGTCCGTGACCTTTATGGTGGTTCTTTCCGCTGGTTCAACCAAGTGGAGCAAGAAGGCCGTTTCCATTTTACCTATGCCAATACAGAAGAAGAGTTGATTGCCGAGTTAGAAAAGGATGTGGATGTTCTCTATATCGAAACCCCAACCAATCCCTTGATGTTGGAATTTGATATCGAAAAACTAGCAAAATTAGCTCATGCTAAGGGTGCCAAAGTGGTGGTAGACAATACCTTCTACAGCCCTATCTACCAACGTCCGATTGAAGATGGAGCAGATATCGTTCTCCATTCAGCAACCAAGTATCTAGCAGGTCACAATGATGTTTTGGCTGGAGTGGTTGTGACCAATAGTTTAGAACTATACGAGAAGCTCTTTTACAATCTCAATACGACAGGGCCAGTCTTGTCTCCATTTGACAGTTATCAATTGATTCGTGGTCTCAAGACCTTGTCTCTTCGTATGGAGCGCTCAACAGCTAACGCCCAAGAAGTGGTTGCCTTTTTGAAGGATTCTCTAGCAGTTAAGGAAGTTCTCTACACTGGTCGTGGAGGCATGATTTCCTTTAAAGTAGCCGATGAAACACGTATTCCTCACATTTTGAACAGTCTTAAGGTCTTCTCTTTTGCGGAAAGTTTAGGTGGGGTAGAAAGTCTCATTACTTATCCAACGACGCAAACTCACGCTGATATTCCAGCAGAAGTGCGCCATTCTTATGGTTTGACAGATGACCTCTTACGTTTGTCTATTGGGATTGAGGATGCTAGAGATTTGATTGCAGATTTGCGCCAAGCCTTAGAAGGATAAGATAAAGATGGGAAAATATGATTTTACAAGCCTGCCCAATCGTTTAGGGCACCATACCTATAAATGGAAAGAAGCAGAAACGGATAGTGAAGTCCTACCAGCTTGGATAGCGGATATGGACTTTGTAGTCTTGCCTGAAATCCGTCAAGCCGTGCAAACTTACGCTGATCAACTGGTTTATGGTTATACCTATGCCAGTGAAGAGTTAATTAAGGAAGTTCAAAAGTGGGAAGCTACACAACATGGGTATCACTTTGACAAAGAAGCTCTTGTCTTTATCGAGGGTGTGGTACCAGCCATCTCAACAGCTATTCAAGCCTTTACAAAAGAAGGCGAGGCAGTTCTGATTAACACACCAGTTTACCCACCTTTTGCTCGCAGTGTCAAGTTGAATAACCGCAGATTGATTACCAATTCTTTGGTGGAAAAGGATGGTCTGTTTGAGATTGACTTTGACCAATTGGAGAAGGATTTGGTAGAAGAGGATGTGAAACTCTATATCCTCTGCAACCCTCATAATCCTGGTGGACGTGTGTGGGAAAAGGAAGTGTTGGAGAAGATTGGCCAGCTCTGTCAAAAACATGGTGTTTTCTTGGTTTCAGATGAGATTCACCAAGATTTGGCCCTCTTTGGTCACAAACACCATTCTTTCAATACCATTAATCCTGCCTTTAAAGAATTTGCTATCGTCTTAAGCAGTGCTACTAAAACTTTTAACATCGCTGGAACAAAAAATTCCTATGCAGTCATTGAAAATCCTAAGTTGAGAGTGGCTTACCAGAAACGCCAGTTGACTAATAATCAACATGAAATTTCAGGCTTGGGTTATCTGGCGACAGAAGCTGCTTATCGCTATGGGAAGGATTGGCTAGAGGAACTCAAGCAAGTCTTTGAATACCATATTAATTATGTGGTAGATTTATTTGGAAAAGAGACTAAAATCAAGGTCATGAAGCCGCAAGGAACCTACTTGATTTGGCTTGATTTTTCAGCCTATGACCTGACTGATGAAAGATTGCAAGAGCTGTTGAGAAATGAAGCCAAGGTTATCCTCAACCGTGGTTTGGATTTTGGAGAGGAAGGGAGTCTCCATGCCCGTCTCAATGTAGCTATGCCGAAGTCAGTACTAGAAGAGGTTTGCCAACGCATCGTGACCACTTTTGCTAAACTTTAAAAATCCAGCCTTCTAGGAGAAAAGTATCCTTAGAAGGCTATTTTCATAGGGGAAAATATGGTATAATAAAAAGATAAGGTAAAGGTAAAAATATGGCTAAATTGATTCCGGGGAAAGTCCGTATCGAAGGCGTTGCCCTTTATGAAACTGGTAAAGTTGACATCATCAAGGAAAAGAATAATCGGCTCTACGCTCGCGTCGCAGAAGAAGAACTGCGCTATAGTTTAGAGGATGATTTGGTTTTTTGTGCCTGCGATTTTTTCCAAAAGAGGGGCTACTGTGTGCATTTGGCAGCTCTGGAGCATTTTTTGAAAAATGATGAGCGTGGCCAAGAAATCTTGCAGGGTCTTGAAGAAGGTCATGAAGAAGGTCATGAAGAAAAAGAAGCCGTTGAAACCAAGGTGACCTTGGGTGGTAAATTTTTGGACCGAATCTTGTCTCCAAAAGCAGAACGTGCCTATGAATTATCGGCTGTGGGACAAGTGGAAGCAGGAAGCAACCATATCTTGTGGACCCTGAGAATCGGGCAAATCAATAGTCAAAAATACTATGTCATTCGGGATATTCCGCTCTTTTTAAAAGTCGTCGAGAAGAGAAAACCTTATATGATTGGAAAAACTTATGAGGAATCTCTGTCTTTGGAAGCCTTTGATGAGGCAAGTCAAGAGCTTCTGGCTTTTTTGCGGGGACTAACGGAGGAAGGACTTAGTCCAGATCTTTTTTTCCAAAACCAGGGTCGGCATCTCTTTTTTCCTCTGACCTTTTTTGAGCAGGGTGTGAATTTACTGATGACCTTGCCGCATTTTCAATTTGACCATCAAGTAGATAGCTACCAAACCCTGATTTTTCAGGATTTGCATGCGGGTGCTAATCTATTTGCCTTTATAGTAAAAGAATACTCGGATTATTTTGAAATGGAAATCAGTGAGAGTCCTAGAGTCAATGTCTTTTATCAGGGAGCCGTACTTTTCCATAAAGGACAGGTTTATTTTCTAACAGACCAGCAGATACGTCTTCTCAAGGAAATCAAAGCGTTGCCTTTGGATCAGCATGGAAAGAAATACTTGCAATTTGATAGCAGTGACCGCGATAAATTGGCTTCCTGTTTAACTCTTTTTAGCCAGATGGGGACCGTTTCAGCTCCAGAACGTCTACATATCAAAACTTTTGAACCCTCTTTTTACTTTGATAGGGAAGAAGACAATCGGATTCGTTTAGAAATTCAGTTTGATTATGGGGATAGGCAGGTATCAAGCCGACAAGAGCTAGAGGAATTACCTTTTTCGAGTGATGCTGACTTAGAAGAAAGAATTTTCCAAGTCTGTTTGGTTGCAGGTTTTGAAGCAGATTTTCAATCTTGGCGTCAGGCCTTAAAAGCGGAGTCTGTTTATCATTTCTTCCATGAAATCATTCCAGTATTTGAAAAACTCGGGAATGTTGATTTATCAGACAAACTAGAAGAGCTTTATAGCCTAGCGAGTCCTCAAGTGCAAATTGCTTCCAAGGGAGGTCTCTTGGAAATTCAGTTTGATTTTCAAGATATTTCCCAAGAGGAAATTGATCAAGCCATGCAGGCCTTGGTTGCCAATCAAGATTTTTATATTGATTCGTCTAATCAAGTCTACTTTTTTGATGAAGAAACCAAGAAAATTCGCCAAAATCTACAGGAACTGGGGCAGTTTGAATTAAAAGATGGGGCCTTGCAGGCTCGAAAATCTTTGGCTTATAGTTTAGCTCATCTTTTTGAAGGGCGAGACCGTGTTTCTTTTTCACAAGAATTCCAGAATCTGGCCCAGGATTTGACGCATCCAGAGGACTTTCCTTTGCAAGCAACTCAGGTTCAGGCTGATTTACGAGATTATCAGGAAAAGGGAATTCGTTGGTTGCAAATGCTCCATTATTATGGTTTTGGTGGGATTTTGGCTGATGATATGGGACTTGGTAAAACCCTGCAGACCATTGCTTTTTTGACCAGTCAAGTGACAAAAGAAAGTCGGATTTTGATTTTAGCGCCATCTGGTTTGATTTACAACTGGGCAGATGAATTTCAGAAATTTGCCCCACAGTTGGATGTAGCTGTTGTTCATGGCTTAAAAGCTAGTCGTGAAGAGATTCTTGCTGAAAGCCATCAAATCTATGTGACGAGCTATGCTACCTTCCGTCAGGACAGTGAGCTTTATCAAGGGATGGCCTTTGACTTCCTTTTCTTAGATGAGGCTCAGGTAATGAAAAATACCCAGACCAAGATTGCCCAGACCTTGAGACAGTTTGTGGTGCCGTCAGTTTTTGCCTTGTCAGGAACTCCTATTGAAAATCATCTAGGTGAGTTGTGGTCTATTTTCCAAATCGTCATGCCAGGACTTTTGCCAAGCAAGAAAGAATTTATGAAATTACCAGCTGAGCGAGTAGCTCAGTTTATCAAGCCTTTCGTGATGCGGCGCAAGAAAGAAGAAGTTCTGACTGAATTGCCAGACTTGATTGAAGTGGTTTATAAGAATGAACTGGAAGACCAGCAAAAGGCTATCTATCTAGCTCAGTTGCAACAGATGAGAGACCGTCTGGCTCAAGTGTCAGATCAGGAATTTCAGCGAAGTCGTGTGGAAATTTTATCTGGTCTGATGCGCTTGCGCCAAATCTGTGATACGCCTGCCCTCTTTATGGAAGATTATCAGGGTGCCAGTGGTAAACTGGATAGTCTTCGAGACTTGCTGGTACAGGTGGCAGATGGTGGACACCGTGTCTTGATTTTCTCACAGTTCAAGGGAATGTTGGAGAAAATTGAACAAGAACTGCCAGACTTGGGCTTGACTTCCTTTAAAATTACCGGTTCGACCCCAGCCAAGGAAAGACAAGACATGACCAAGGCCTTTAACCAAGGGGAAAGAGATGCCTTTCTGATTTCCCTTAAGGCTGGTGGTGTCGGTCTGAACCTGACAGGTGCTGATACAGTGATCTTGGTTGACCTTTGGTGGAATCCTGCGGTGGAAGCGCAAGCTATTGGCCGCGCCCATCGGATGGGTCAGGAAGAAACGGTTGAGGTCTATCGCTTGGTGACCAAGGGAACCATTGAAGAAAAAATCCAGGAACTCCAAGAACAAAAGAAACATCTGGTGTCACAAGTATTGGACGGCACAGAGTCACGTGGCAGTCTGACCCTAGCAGAAATTAGAGAAATTTTGGGAATTTCTGAAGCCAGCACTTGAAAAATCAAGACAATACGCTATAATGAAGTGTTGAAAGGAAATAGACAAATGAGAGAAGAACGATTTCCATTGGTGTCAGATGATGAGATCATGTTGACTGAGATGCCGGTTATGGACCTCTATGATGAATCTGACTTTATCAGTAATATCAAGGGAGAATACCGTGATAAGAATTATCTGGAGTGGGCCCCTATTACTGAAGAAAAACCAGTCAAACCGATTGAAAAGCAAGTAGAGAAACCTAAGAAGGCTGGCTTAGGAGTAAAAAAAGAAGGAAAAAGCTATGCGGAGGTGGCGCGTGAAGAAGCGCGTGCGGATTTGAAAAAGAAACGCTCAGCAAGTTATCTGACTAAGGATATTACTCCTACAAGGCGCCCTTCTCAGCAACGTTTGGATAGACAGGGCAATCAACCTACCGCGCCTTTCCAAAAGGAAAATCCTGGTGAATTTGTTAAATATAGTCAAAAATTGACTCAGTCTCATTACATTTTGGCGGAAGAAGTGAGCAATATTTCGACTCAATCTGAGCCAAAAGAAACTTCAGGTCCAAAGAAAAACAACTATGATTTTCTGAAGAAGAGCCAAATCTACAATAAAAAGAATCAACAAAAAGAACAAGAACGTCAGGTTGCCCAAGAGTTGAATCTGACAAGAATTACGGAATAGGGGAGAAAACATGTCAAAGACATATCATTTTATCGGAATTAAGGGATCAGGGATGAGTGCCTTGGCCTTGATGTTGCACCAAATGGGGCATAAGGTACAGGGATCAGATGTTGAAAAGTACTACTTTACTCAACGTGGTCTTGAGCAGGCAGGGATTACTATTCTTCCTTTTGATGAAAAGAATCTAGACGGTGATATGGAAATTATCGCTGGAAATGCCTTTCGTCCAGATAACAACGTCGAAATTGCCTATGCGGACCAAAATGGCATTAGCTACAAACGTTACCATGAGTTCCTAGGTAGCTTTATGCGCGACTTTGTTAGCATGGGAGTTGCTGGAGCGCACGGAAAAACTTCAACAACGGGTATGTTGTCTCATGTCTTGTCTCACATCACAGATACTAGCTTCTTGATTGGAGACGGGACCGGTCGTGGTTCAGCCAATGCCAAATATTTTGTCTTTGAATCTGACGAATATGAGCGTCACTTCATGCCTTACCACCCAGAGTACTCTATTATCACCAACATTGACTTTGACCATCCAGACTATTTCACAAGTCTAGAGGATGTTTTCAATGCCTTTAACGACTATGCTAAACAAATTACCAAAGGTTTGTTTATCTACGGTGAAGATGCTGAATTGCGTAAGATTACGTCTGATGCACCAATCTACTATTATGGTTTTGAAGCAGAAGGTAATGACTTTGTAGCTAGTGATCTTCTTCGTTCAACAACTGGTTCAACCTTCACAGTTCATTTCCGTGGTCAAGAATTGGGGCAATTCCACATTCCAACCTTTGGTCGTCACAATATCATGAATGCGACAGCCGTTATTGGTCTTCTTTACACAGCAGGATTTGATTTGAACTTGGTGCGTGAACACCTGAAAACTTTTGCCGGTGTTAAGCGTCGTTTCACTGAGAAAATTGTCAATGACACGGTGATTATCGATGACTTTGCCCATCATCCAACAGAAATTATTGCAACCTTGGATGCAGCTCGTCAGAAATACCCAAGCAAGGAAATTGTTGCAGTCTTCCAACCGCATACTTTTACAAGAACAATCGCTTTGTTGGACGAATTTGCCCACGCTTTGAACCAAGCGGATGCTGTTTATCTAGCCCAAATTTATGGATCTGCTCGTGAAGTAGACCATGGTGATGTTAAGGTAGAAGACCTAGCTAATAAAATCAATAAGAAACACCAAGTGATCACTGTTGAAAATGTTTCTCCACTCCTAGACCATGATAATGCTGTCTATGTCTTTATGGGAGCAGGAGATATCCAAACCTATGAGTATTCATTCGAGCGTCTTTTGTCCAACTTGACAAGCAATGTTCAGTAGGATATTCTTATGGAAATTCCAATTAAGATCATTCAGGCAAGTAAGTCTGATTTGGCTGAGATAGAGACACTTCAGTCTTCATCTTTTCCAGCTGAAAATCAGCAACCTTCCCATATTTTAGAAGAAAGTATCCGTAAGTGTGCGGATACCTTTCTTCTAGCTAGGGATGAAAATCAGCTTCTGGGCTATGTTCTAGGCGATCCTCAGCCACATAATCCGCAATGTCTAGAAATGCATTCTTTAGTCATTGACTCTGGCCATCAGAGACAGGGCTTGGGCACGCTTCTTCTTGCAGCCTTGAAAGAGGTGGCGGTTGAGCTGGATTACAAAGCTATTCGTTTGAAGAGTCCTGATGAGTTGCTATCCTATTTTGAAATGAACGGTTTTATTGATGAAGAAGAGACAGATTCGTTTTATGCAGCTAGTCAAGGTTTTAGTATGATTTGGTTTAATCCTTTTTACCTGGAGGTACAATGAAGATCAGGCAAGCAAAATTAGAAGATTTGGATCGGATTGTCGAGATTGAACTAGAAAATTTCTCACTTGAAGAAGCTATTCCTCGCTCTGTTTTTGAGACGCATTTGCGAGAAATTCAGACCTCCTTTCTGGTTGCAGAAAAAGAGGGCAGAATCATGGGGTATATAGAAGGGCCAGTTGCCCCTCACCGCTATCTGCAAGACCAGTCTTTTACAGAAGACATAAAAGACTATAGTCATGAACGGGGTGGCTATATCTCTGTGACCTGTCTCTCTATTGCCAAGGAAGCACAGGGCCGTGGACTTGGTCAGAAATTACTAATAGCCTTGAAAGAGTTGGCTCTTGAACACGAAAGAGAAGGTATTAACCTAACCTGTCATGACTATCTCATCTCCTACTACGAAAAACATGGATTTGTCAATGAAGGCCAGTCCCAATCAACCTTTGCAGGAGAAACATGGTATGATATGGTCTGGGACGCTAAAAAATAAGCTAGAAAAGCATGCTAGGTTGCTTTTCTTTCGTTTTTAAGATATAATATTATGGATTGTCAACGAGGAGGATAAACTTTTGAGTGAAAAAACAAGAGAAGACGAAAAATTAAGCTTTAAAGAGCAAATTTTACGTGATTTAGAGAGAGTAAAAAAACAAGATAGAAGTGAGCAAGAAAACGAGATTACAAGTTTTGAAACTCCTTCATCTCAAGAAGATTCAGTAGTTCCTTCAACTCAGGAACATGAACCTTCAGCAGAAGAGTTGATGGCTAATTCTCTTTCTGTTGTGGATCAAATATTAAAGAATGCTCCTAGTGTTCCGTTACGTTCAAATGATATTTCGGATGAAATTGCAGCAAATGAAGAAGTTGCAGAATCTAAAGTTGAAGCGGCTGCTGAGCCTGTAGTTGAACCTGTAGAACCTATTTTTGAGCCAGTTCAACCAAAAGTAGAACCTGTAAAACTTAACGAAGACAAAGAATTTAACGAGATTCCAACAAAGGTTGCGGTGTCGTATAAAACAAGTAGACAACAGGAAGAAGTTAGTACTCCTGCAGTGGATAATGAGCTATCTGAGTCAGCTGAATCGGCAGATAGCCTAGGTTCAGTTCCTAGACGTAGTCGCCGTGAGACAGTTAAACCAGTTAAGAAGAAAAAATCACATTTGAAGGCATTCTTCATTTCTCTACTGATTTTCCTTGTCTTGATTTCGGCAGGTGGTTACTTCGGTTACCAGTATGTTCAATCATCTTTATTACCAGTTGATGCAAATTCTAAGGAATATGTAACGGTTCAAATCCCAGAGGGATCAAATGTCCAAGAAATCGGATCAACTCTTGAGCATTCTGGTGTGATTAAACACGGTGTGATTTTTGCTTTCTATGCAAAATATAAGAATTATTCAGATTTGAAGGCTGGATATTACAATTTGCAAAAGAGCATGAGTACAGAGGATATCATCAAGGAACTACAAAAAGGTGGTACAGCTCAGCCTCAAGAACCGTCACTTGCAGATTTGACCATTCCAGAAGGATATACCATTGATCAAATTGCCCAAGCTGTAGGCCAATTACAAGGTGAATTTAAAGAACCTTTGACAGCGGAAGCTTTCTTAGCTAAAGTGCAAGATGACAACTTTATCAGTCAAGAAGCTGCTAAATATCCAAACCTACTTGAAAGCTTGCCAACGAAAGAAAGTGGAGTTCGTTACCGTTTGGAAGGTTATCTTTTCCCAGCGACCTACTCTATCAAGGAAAGCACGACTATTGAAAGCTTGATTGATGAGATGTTGGCAGCCATGGATAAGACCTTGACTCCGCACTATAGTGCAATTAAGTCTAAGAACTTGACAGTTAATGAATTGCTAACAATTGCGTCACTTGTTGAAAAAGAAGGTGCTAAGACTGAAGATCGTAAGTTGATTGCAGGTGTCTTCTACAATCGTTTGAACCTTGGTATGCCACTACAAAGCAATATCGCAATCTTGTATGCTCAAGGCAAACTTGGCCAAAATATCAGCCTAGCAGACGATGCTGGAATTGATACATCGATTAATTCACCATACAATGTTTATACAAAACCTGGTTTGATGCCTGGTCCAGTAGATAGCCCAAGTCAGGACGCGATTGAAGCAAGTATCAATCAAACTAAGAGTGAGAACCTATACTTTGTAGCCAATGTTACAGATGGTAAAGTCTATTACGCAGTGACACAGGAAGAACATGATCGTAATGTAGCTGAGCACGTCAATAGCAAGCTTACTCAAAATAGTAGTTCAAACTAAGACTACAAACATGAGAATCTCAGATAGAGATTCAATATTATCGAAGGAAAGTTGAGAAAAATGGCAGAAAAAACATATCCTATGACCCTTGAGGAAAAGGAAAAACTTGAAAAAGAATTAGAAGAATTGAAATTGGTCCGCCGTCCAGAAGTGGTAGAACGCATTAAGATTGCCCGTTCATATGGTGACCTTTCTGAAAACAGTGAGTATGAAGCAGCTAAGGATGAACAAGCCTTTGTTGAAGGACAAATCTCTAGCTTGGAAACAAAAATCCGTTATGCTGAAATCGTCAATAGTGACTCAGTTGCCCAAGACGAAGTAGCGATTGGTAAAACAGTTACTATCCAAGAAATTGGTGAGGACGAAGAAGAAGTTTATATTATCGTAGGTTCAGCCGGTGCAGATGCCTTTGCGGGTAAAGTTTCAAATGAAAGCCCAATTGGACAAGCCTTGATTGGCAAGAAAACAGGTGATACAGCAACAATTGAAACACCTGTTGGTAGCTATGATGTAAAAATCTTGAAGGTTGAAAAAACAGCCTAATGATTAAAAGGAGTAAAAAGAGGGAAAAATCCTTCTTTGCTCCTTTTTAGGTTTAAAAAGAATTGGAGACTATATGAGTTCAAAGAAGAAAAAAAACAAGATGGAGCGTGGTCTGACTAATCGTCACGTGCAGGTTATGGCCATTGCGGGAACAATCGGAACAGGACTCTTTTTGGGAGCAGGTCGTTCTATTAGCCTTACAGGTCCTTCCATTGTACTGATTTATATGATTACTGGGGCTTTCATGTTCCTTATGATGCGTGCGGTTGGGGAAATGCTCTACCAAGACCCTGAGCAACATACCTTTATCAACTTTATCACGCGCCATTTGGGTAAGGGCTGGGGTTATTTCTCGGTTTGGTCCTACTGGCTATCCGTTGTCTTTATAGGTATGGCGGAAATCACTGCTATCTCTCACTATGTTCAGTTTTGGTTCCCTAGCTGGCCAAGTTGGATGATTGAGATTGGATTTTTGACCATTCTAGCCTTAGTCAATCTGATTGCGGTGAAGCTCTTTGGGGAAGTTGAGTTTTGGTTTGCGATGGTCAAGATTGTGGCTATTTTAGCTATGATTGCCACAGGAGTCTTTATGGTCTTGACAGGCTTTAAGACACCACATGGAGTAGCAAGTTTGGCCAATATCACCGACAATTTCTCCCTCTTCCCTAATGGTGGAGTGAACTTTGTCATGGCCTTTCAGATGGTTTTCTTTGCTTACCTCATGATTGAGTTTATCGGGGTAACAACTTCTGAAACCAAAAATCCACGTCAAGTCTTGCCAAAAGCCGTTAAGGAAATTCCTTTGCGTATCGCCTTTTTCTACGGTGGTGCCCTCTTAGCCATCATGGCTATCATTCCATGGCGTGAGCTTGCATCGGCTGATTCTCCTTTTGTTACAGTATTTGAATTGGCAGGTATCAAGTGGGCAGCAGCCTTGATTAACTTCGTCGTTTTGACATCAGCAGCATCTGCTCTTAACTCAACCCTTTATTCAACAGGACGTCATTTGTACCAGATTGCTCATGATTCGCCAAATTCATTCTTAAAGGCTATTAAGGCAGATACTCTTTCTCGCCACAATGTGCCACAAAATGCCATCATCGCTTCAGCAATCTTGATTGCCCTAGCAGCCTTTATTAATGTCTTGCCAGGTGTTTCAGATGCCTTTGCCTTGATTACGGCATCATCATCAGGTGTTTATATTGCCATTTATATCTTGATTATGGTGGCTCACCTTAAATACCGCAAGTCACCAGACTTTATGGCGGATGGCTATCTCATGCCCCATTATCGTTTCTTAAATCCTTTAACCATGCTCTTCTTTGCCTTTGTCTTTGTAACCCTCTTTTTACAAGAGTCTACATTTGTAGGAGCAATCGGATCAGCTATCTGGATTATCGGTTTCGGGATTTATAGCCAGTGGAAATTTAGAAAATAGATTTGAAACTCATCAACTCAGGTTGGTGAGTTTTTGCTAGTTTGACAGTCTATTGAAATAAGACTATAATCAAGCTGTAACAGTATTTAAGGAGATTTAGATGTACTTTAGATTGGAAAATAAGGAATCCCATAAATCACAAGAAATAGGGAATCTGATTCGTGTTTATAACCGTTCAAAACGAGAAGAAGTTGAAAGTGAGCCACTTAATCTTTATGTCGAAGATGAAGAGGGCAATCTTCTGGCAGGTTTGATAGCAGAGACTTTTGGAAATTGGCTAGAAATCGAGTATTTATTTGTAAAAGAGGAACTCAGAGGGCAAGGAATCGGTTCAAAACTATTGCAGCAAGCAGAAACTGAAGCTAAGAATCGAAACTGTCGTTTTGCTTTTGTCAATACTTACCAGTTTCAAGCTCCTGATTTTTATAAAAGGCATGGCTACAAGAAAATTTTTACATTACAAGACTATCCCTACATTGGGCAAAGGTATTATTACCAAAAGAATCTGTAAGGTGAGTATGAAGGTATGGTACAAAGAGAGACTCACACATAAGTATGGAGGCGGACTGATGGATATAATACTGGATATGGGCAATGTTTAAGGAGATTCTCGATAAATACCAGTTAAATCCTATAAATTGTGTCATTCTAGACGATATGGAGGACAATACAATCGCAGCTGAGACATTAGATGTGAAATCCTACGATGCTGTAGATGTTTTGAAAAAAATTGAATAGGCAGAAACTCTCTATCATTTAGGTGGTAGAGGTTTTTTGTTAATAAAAATTTACAAAATGACATTTATATATTGCATTAAGTTAGATATATGATATAATGTTGTTAAAAAGAGGCGCAACTTTTTAAAATTAATGATGATCAAAGAGAAAACCAAGAATATTAATGGAGGAATTAAAAAATGGAAGTTATAAATGTAAGTAAAAATTATGGTCATTCAACCATTCTCAAAGATATAAATTTCGCACTTAATAAGGGTGAAATTGTTGGTCTAGTAGGGAGAAACGGAGTTGGCAAGAGTACATTGATGAAAATTCTTGTTCAGAATAATCAACCGAATTTAGGGAATATTATAAGTAGTGATAATGTTGGGTATTTAATCGAAGAACCAAAATTATTTTTATCTAAAACAGGTTTAGAGAATTTAAAATATTTGTCAAATTTATATGGAATTGACTACAATCAAGAAAGATTTGGAAGTTTGATCCAAGAGTTAGATTTGACTCAGTCTATTAATAAAAAAGTAAAGACCTATTCTTTGGGTACAAAACAAAAATTAGCTTTGCTTCTAACTCTCGTTACGGAACCTGATATATTGATTTTAGATGAACCGACTAATGGTTTAGATATTGAATCATCACAAATAGTTTTAGCGGTTCTAAAAAATTTAGCTTTACATGAAAATGTGGGAATTTTAATATCGAGTCATAAATTAGAAGATATTGAAGAAATTTGTGAGAGGGTTCTTTTCTTGGAGAACGGACTTTTGACATTTCAAAAAGTAGGAAAAGATAGTCATAATTGCTTGTTTGAGATAGCTTTTTCATCAGCTACAGATAAAGACATTTTTATTACCAAACAAGAATTTGGGGATATTGTTCAGGAAGAGGGACTGAGAATTACTATGTCTGGGAATATTCAAAGTAGTGAGCTTTTTAAATTTTTTAACGAAAACTCTATTAAAGTAGTTGATTTTGAAACTAAAAAAGAGACGCTTAAAGATATTTATCTAAATCGTTCAAAATAAAGGAAGGTTATAATCATGAAATTAAATAAATTGAATTTTCTTAAGGAAAATATAAGAGATTTATATTCATCAGGCGTAATATATCTCGGTTTGATTATCTCGTTTATACCGCCGATATTGGTTACATTCTTTATTCTAAAGACTCAAGGGACATCGCTTGGTATTAAGCATATTTCAAACTTTTATGCTATGCTCGGTATGTTAATGGCTATTATACATGCTAATCGAATTATTAGCAGGGATTTTTCCCACAATACGATCAGTTTATTTTATAATCAACAGAAAAATCGGATGATTTACGTCTGGTCTAATTTTCTATATGTCATCTCAGTTTCCATTATTTATTCTTTGAATGGCATTGTGCTACTAGTCATCGTAAGTAAATTGGGTGTTCCAGGTGATTTAGGATTAGATTTTATAGTATCCATTGTAGTCAATACAATTTTGTTAGTCCTATTTTATTTTCTATTATCTTATATTTTCTATTTATACAAATTGAAAAGTGGCTTGGTATTTGGTATTTTAGTAGCTTTACTACTCTTTATCCCTAATATATTAAATACGATTATGATGAATACTAGTAATGATTTGTTTATCAAAGCAATTGAACTTCTTCCTTTTTATTCTTTACCTGTATTTGTAGCTTCAAATACGATGTCTATTAGTCAGTATCTTGTGGTAATCACTACAATCATTTTACTGTACTTGTTCACTCTCAAGAAAAGCAAGGAGTATTCATTTTAGTTTCATTTAGTATTATTTTGCAGACTTAAAATCCAGCAAAAATCAGTCATCTTGCTATGCTCCTGCTCTTGTTGTGTACACGTTTTTGTCTTATGCTAGACTCATTTCCAAAAGCATTATATAATAGTGATATGAAAGCAACTAAATAAGAATACAAGCAATCAAAACTCGTTTAAAAGACCCTACTAAAGCTAATACTAAACAAAAAATCAAATAGCAAACTAGGAAGTTTATTTCAAACAATCCAACATACTGATTTTAGTCTGAAGATAATATTGGAGTGCTAATTAATGAGGTTATAATAAATAGCTGACAGCTTGTGTTGATTTTGGATTTTTTAAGAGTAGATGAGTATTAAAACTATAAGGAGGACGCAGGTGGCTAAAAATTTAAAATTAAAATTAGCTCGGGTAGAGCTTGATTTAACTCAAGGTCAATTGGCAGAGGCTGTGGGGGTGACGCGCCAGACTATTGGTTTGATAGAGGCAGGGAAATACAATCCCAGTCTCTCGCTTTGCCAGTCTATTTGCAGATGTTTAGGAAAAACCCTAGACCAACTATTTTGGGAGGAAGAAGATGGTAAATAAATTCATTCATTATCAATTACTTGACGAAAGAGAAGAACAACTAATCAATAAAGCTGGGGCAGAGTCTTTTTCACTCTTTATTGGGCTTGTACTTCTAAGCTATTTGGTGGCAGTGTTGGCTCCATCTCTTTTTAATCCGAATTTTCTAGTCTATACTCTGATAGTAGGAATTTTCTTCTTTTTCAATCGTGCCCGTTATCTGGGAGTGACCTACTATAGTCGTTTTCATTTTACGATTTTGGGTTGTTTTTTCCTAACCTTGGCTATTACGGCTCTTTTGATGTTACAGAATTATCAATTCAACATAGAAGTTTATCAGCACAATCCTTTGAACGTTAAATACCTATCTGCTTGGGCAATTACTTATGTTATTTACCTTCCCTGGGTCTTTATTGGCAATCTTGGTCTTAAGAGCTATGGCGAATGGGCTCAGAAAAAGTTTGAACAAGACATGGATGAACTGGAGAGTGGAGAATAGCTTGTTACTCTTTTCTCAATCCAGCCAAAATGTGTTATAATAGTACTAATTTATTGGAATACATGAAAGTTCTTAAAAATTTTCATGTGTTTCTAGCTAAGGAAGTAGGAAAAGTATGTATCCAGATGATAGTTTGACATTGCACACGGACTTGTACCAGATCAACATGATGCAGGTTTACTTTGACCAAGGAATTCACAATAAAAAGGCGGTCTTTGAGGTTTATTTCCGCCAACAGCCTTTTAAGAATGGCTATGCGGTTTTTGCAGGTCTAGAAAGAATTGTGAATTATCTGGAAGACCTGCGTTTTTCAGATAGTGATATTGCCTATTTGGAGTCGCTAGGCTATCATGGGGCATTCTTGGACTATCTCCGCAATTTCAAGTTGGAGTTGACTGTTCGTTCTGCCCAAGAAGGGGACTTGGTTTTTGCTAATGAACCGATTGTGCAGGTGGAAGGCCCTCTAGCTCAATGTCAGTTGGTCGAAACGGCTCTTTTGAACATCGTCAACTACCAGACCTTAGTGGCGACTAAGGCAGCTCGTATTCGCTCGGTTATAGAAGATGAGCCCTTGATGGAGTTTGGAACACGTCGGGCGCAAGAAATGGATGCGGCTATCTGGGGAACACGCGCAGCGGTGATTGGTGGCGCCAATGGGACTAGCAATGTGCGTGCTGGTAAACTCTTTGACATTCCTGTCTTGGGGACCCATGCCCATGCCTTGGTGCAGGTTTATGGCAATGACTATGAGGCTTTCAAGGCTTACGCTGCGACCCACAAAAATTGCGTCTTTCTTGTGGATACCTATGACACCCTTCGTATCGGTGTGCCAGCTGCCATTCAGGTGGCGCGTGAGCTGGGTGATCAGATTAACTTTATGGGTGTGCGGATTGACTCTGGGGATATTGCCTACATTTCTAAGAAAGTCCGTCAGCAACTGGACGAGGCTGGATTTACAGAGGCTAAGATTTATGCTTCTAATGATCTAGATGAAAATACCATCCTCAACCTCAAGATGCAAAAGGCCAAGATTGATGTCTGGGGTGTGGGAACCAAGCTGATTACAGCCTATGACCAGCCAGCTCTTGGGGCAGTTTATAAGATTGTTGCAATCGAAGATGAAAATGGGAACATGCGCAATACCATCAAGCTGTCTAATAATGCGGAAAAAGTGTCTACACCAGGTAAGAAGCAGGTGTGGCGCATTACAAGTCGTGAAAAAGGCAAGTCAGAAGGAGACTATATCACTTATGATGGCGTAGATGTTGCCAGCATGACAGAAATCAAGATGTTCCATCCGACCTATACTTACATCAAGAAGACGGTTCGTAATTTTGACGCTGTTCCTCTCTTAGTGGATATCTTCAAAGACGGAAAATTGATTTACAACCTGCCTAGCTTGACTGAGATTCAGGATTATGCTCGTAAGGAATTTGACAAGCTTTGGGATGAGTATAAGCGTGTGCTCAATCCGCAGCACTATCCAGTGGATTTGGCGCGTGATGTATGGCAAGACAAGATGGACTTGATTGATAAGATGCGTAAGGAAGCCCTTGGTGAAGGAGAAGAAGAATGAGTTTGCAAGAAACGATTATCCAAGAGCTGGGTGTCAAACCGGTGATTGATGCCCAGGAAGAAATCCGTCGTTCTATAGATTTTTTAAAAAGATATCTGAAAAAACATCCCTTCCTAAAAACTTTTGTACTAGGGATTTCTGGGGGTCAGGACTCAACCTTGGCAGGTCGATTGGCCCAATTAGCTATGGAAGAACTGCGAGCAGAAACAGGAGATGACAGCTACAAATTTATCGCTGTCCGCTTGCCATACGGAGTGCAAGCTGATGAAGCAGATGCCCAAAAGGCTCTTGCTTTTATCCAGCCAGATATTAGCTTGGTGGTCAATATCAAGGAATCAGCTGATTCCATGACAGCTGCAGTTGAAGCGACAGGTAGTCCTGTTTCAGATTTCAACAAGGGCAATATCAAGGCTCGCTGCCGTATGATTGCTCAGTATGCCCTTGCGGGTGTCCATAGTGGAGCAGTAATTGGAACAGATCATGCTGCGGAAAATATCACAGGCTTTTTTACCAAGTTTGGTGACGGTGGTGCGGATATTCTCCCTCTTTACCGCCTCAATAAGCGTCAAGGAAAACAACTCTTGAAGGAACTTGGTGCAGACCCAGCCCTTTATGAAAAAATCCCAACAGCAGACCTAGAAGAAGATAAACCAGGTCTAGCTGATGAAGTAGCCCTCGGAGTCACTTATGAAGAGATTGATGACTACCTAGAAGGAAAAACAATCAGCCCAGAAGCTCAAACAAGAATCGAAAACTGGTGGCACAAAGGCCAACATAAACGCCACCTACCCATCACCGTATTTGATGACTTTTGGGAGTAAAAAGGTCCGGGGGACCTTTTTAGCTTCTTGCCCTGAAACTCGAGAGCAAGAATAACCTCCAGTGGAGGTTTTCAGCCTCTCGCCTTGAAATAAGAAAGTGAGAGAAGGTCCGGGGGGGCCTTTTTAGCCCGAGTCTAAAAATAGAAAAACGAGGAAGGTTCGGTAACTCACCGAGTTCGATTTTGTCGTTTCACCCCCGCAACGATGACTAGGTTTGAAAAAGCTTGCTAGAGCGTATTTCAAACCAGACAGCGACTGCGTCAAGGAACTAGATGAAAAACTTGTTTTTTAGTTGTTACTGAGTTTAGTCTTTTTACCCTGAGCATGGAAACAGGTAAGCGAAGAAGGTCCGAGAAACCTTTTTAGCTTATTACCTTGAAATTCAAAAGCAAAGCAAATATAAATGGAGATTGGACATAGAATCATCTATCAGAAAGCGAGGTAGTTTCGTGAAATCTATCGGTACACAAACATTACAGACAGAACGTTTGATTTTAAGAAGATTTGTGGAAAGTGATGCAGAAGCCATGTTTCAGAATTGGGCTTCATCCGCTGAGAATCTGACCTATGTCACTTGGGATCCCCATTCTGATGTCGATGTGACTCGAAATTCCATTCGTAATTGGGTTGCCTCTTATACAAATCCCAACTATTACAAATGGGCCATTTGTCTCAAAGAAAAGCCAGAGCAGGTGATAGGAGATATCAGCATCGTTGCAATAGATGAGAACGATTCTTCTTGTGAAATTGGTTATGTGTTAGGCAAGAAATACTGGGGTCATGGTATAATGACGGAGGCCTTGAAAGCTGTCTTGGATTTCTGTTTTACTCAAGCAGGTTTTCAAGATGTCAGAGCACGATATGCTAGTCTCAATCCAGTTTCAGGTCGTGTCATGGAGAAGGCTGGAATGTCCTATCTAAAGACTATTACCAATGGTGTAGAGAGAAAAGGCTATCTTGCGGACCTTATTTATTATCAGATAAGTATGGAAGACTAGTGAAGTTTCTTTTCAGTTTCCATCAAAGTCAGACCTTGTCTGGCTTTTTTTGAACCATTTTTTACATAACCTGATTAAATTCCTATTTTTCCCTATCATTGTCCCTGTTTTTTCTGGAGTTTTAGGGCTATAATAGTCCTATCAAATCAAAGAATGGAGGAAGGCAATGGATAATATAATCTTTTTAATCAGTGTTTTTCTTGCTGGAATTCTTTCCTTCTTTTCTCCTTGTATTTTACCCTTGTTACCGGTCTATGCAGGGGTCTTGTTGGATGATAAAGATGGTGCTCATATTTCTAGTGGCAAATTTTCAATCTCAGTTGTTAGTTTATTGCGAACTCTAGTTTTTATAATAGGGATTTCCTTTGTTTTTATCTTACTAGGCTATGGAGCTGGTTTTTTAGGCAATTTGCTGTATGCTTCTTGGTTTCAGTATGTGACGGGTGCGGTTATCATTCTCTTGGGATTACACCAGATGGAAGTCTTACATTTGAAGGGGCTCTACAAGGAAAGAAGGCTACAATTAAAGAGACAGGAGCAAAAGGGTAAGGGCTATAGTCAGGCATTTTTACTGGGGTTGACCTTTAGTTTTGCTTGGACACCTTGTGTGGGGCCGGTTCTGGGTTCTGTTTTGGTCTTGGCAGCTTCAGGTGGCTCAGGTACTTGGCAGGGAGCTGCTCTCATGTTGATTTACACGCTGGGTTTGGCGCTACCATTTTTGGTTCTAGCTCTAGCCTCCAGCTATGTTTTGAAACATTTTCGAAAACTCCATCCTTATCTAGGAACCCTCAAAAAAGTGGGTGGTTTCCTCATAATCGTAATGGGAATTTTGGTGCTTTTGGGAAATACGTCTATTTTGACTACATTATTTGAATAGAGAGGAAGAAGAAATGAAAAAATGGCAAACATGTCTCCTTGGAGTCGGCTCAATTTGTTGCTTGGCAGCCTGTTCGGCTAAAAACATGCCAGACGAATCTACTATGAAGGAGCAAACCAAAACAGAACAAGTCAGTGCGCAAACTGCTACTAAAGGTCAGGCGGTTGCTGATTTCGAACTGACGGGAGTAGATGGCAAGACCTACCGCTTGTCTGATTACAAGGGCAAGAAAGTCTATATCAAATTCTGGGCTTCTTGGTGTTCTATCTGTCTAGCTAGTCTTCCAGATACGGATGAAATCGCTAAAGATGCTGGTGATGATTATGTAGTTTTGACAGTGGTATCTCCTGGACACAAGGGAGAACAAGCAGAATCGGACTTTAAGAACTGGTACAAGGGCTTGGATTATAAAAATTTCCCAGTCCTAATTGACCCATCAGGCAAACTATTGGAAAGTTATGGTGTTCGTTCTTACCCAACTCAAGCCTTTATAGACAAGGAAGGTAAGCTGGTCAAAACGCAACCAGGTTTTATAGATAAGGATATGATTTTAAAGACATTGAAAGAAATGGGGTAGAGAAAGGTCATGAATGATAAAGTAAAATTGTTTGTCTTGGCAGGAATCTTTTTCCTAGCCATAACCGGTTTCTATTTTCTATTGATGCGAAATGCAGGGCAGACAGATAGCTCGCAAATTGAGAAAGCATCAGTTAGCCAAGGAGGAAAAACAGTGAAAAAAACAGAAATTAGTAAAGACGCAGATTTGCATGAAATTTATCTAGCTGGAGGATGTTTCTGGGGAGTGGAGGAATACTTCTCACGCGTTCCCGGAGTAACGGATGCTGTTTCAGGCTATGCAAATGGTAGAGGGGAAACAACCAAGTACGAATTGATTAACCAAACAGGTCATGCGGAGACTGTTCATGTCACCTATGATGCCAAGCAAATTTCCCTCAAGGAAATCCTGCTTCATTATTTCCGCATTATCAATCCAACCAGCAAAAATAAACAAGGGAATGATGTGGGAACCCAGTACCGTACTGGTGTTTATTACACAGATGACAAGGATTTAGAGGTAATCAACCAAGTCTTTGATGAGGTGGCTAAGAAATACGACCAACCTCTAGCAGTTGAAAAGGAAACCTTGAAGAATTTTGTAGTGGCAGAGGATTACCACCAAGACTACCTCAAGAAAAATCCAAATGGCTACTGCCATATCAATGTCAATCAGGCGGCTTATCCTGTCATTGATGCCAGCAAATATCCCAAACCAAGTGATGAGGAATTGAAAAAGGCCCTGTCACCTGAGGAGTATGCAGTCACCCAGAAAAATCAAACAGAACGAGCTTTTTCAAACCGCTATTGGGATAAATTTGAATCTGGTATCTATGTGGATGTGGCAACTGGCGAACCCCTCTTTTCATCAAAGGATAAGTTTGAGTCTGGTTGTGGCTGGCCTAGTTTTACCCAACCCATCAGTCCAGATGTTGCTACCTACAAGGAAGATAAGTCTTACAATATGACACGCATGGAAGTGCGGAGCCGAGTTGGAGATTCTCACCTTGGCCATGTCTTTACGGACGGCCCACAGGACAAGGGTGGCTTGCGCTACTGTATTAATAGTCTCTCTATCCGCTTTATTCCCAAAGACCAAATGGAAGAAAAAGGCTACGCTTATTTACTAGATTATGTCGATTAAGAGGGCTTTCCTAAGCAGTTAGGGGAGAATTTTGCTATACTGATACTAGTAAGTGACAAAGGAGAGAAGCATGACCTACACAATCTTAATCGTAGAAGATGAATATCTGGTAAGACAAGGTTTGACCAAGCTGGTCAATGTAGCAGCCTACGATATGGAAATCATCGGTCAGGCTGAAAATGGAAGGCAGGCTTGGGAATTGATTCAAAAGCAGGTGCCAGATATCATTTTAACTGATATCAACATGCCTCAGCTAAATGGCATCCAGTTGGCCAGTCTGGTCCGAGAAACCTATCCTCAGGTTCATTTGGTCTTTTTAACAGGCTACGATGATTTTGATTATGCTTTGTCTGCTGTCAAACTAGGTGTGGATGACTACCTGCTCAAGCCCTTTTCTCGTCAGGATATTGAGGAAATGTTGGGGAAAATCAAGCAAAAGTTGGATAAGGAAGAAAAGGAAGAGCAATTACAAGATTTATTGTTCGATAAGTTTGAGGGAAATATGGCCCAGAAAATCCAGTCCCATCTGGCTGATAGCCAATTTAGTTTAAAGTCTTTGGCCAATGACTTGGGCTTTAGTCCGACTTATCTGAGTTCTTTGATTAAGAAAGAGTTGGGCCTACCTTTTCAGGATTATTTGGTGCGAGAACGTGTCAAACAGGCCAAGCTCTTGCTTTTAACTACGGATCTGAAAATTTACGAGATTGCAGAGAAGGTTGGTTTTGAAGATATGAACTACTTTACCCAACGTTTTAAACAGATTGCAGGTGTGACACCTCGTCAGTTTAAGAAGGGGGAAGGTCGATGAAGCGTTCTTCACTCCTAGTTAGAATGGTTATTTCTATCTTTCTGGTCTTTCTCATTCTCCTAGCTCTGGTTGGGACTTTCTACTATCAATCTAGTTCTTCAGCCATTGAGGCTACCATTGAAGGCAATAGCCAAACGACTATCAGCCAGACTAGTCACTTTATCCATTCTTATATCAAAAAATTAGAAACCACCTCGACTAGCTTGACCCAGCAGGCGGACGTCCTAGCTTATGCTGAGAATCCCAGTCAAGACAAGGTCAAGGGAATCCGAAATCTGTTTTTGACTATCTTGAAGGCAGACCAGGACTTGAAAACTGTTGTTCTGGTCACCAAATCCGGTCAGGTCATTTCTACAGATGATAGTGTGCAGATGAAAACCTCCTCTGATATGATGGCTGAGGATTGGTACCAAAAGGCTATTCATCAGGGAGCTAAGCCCGTTTTGACACCAGCTCGTAAATCAGATAGTCAGTGGGTCATTTCTGTCACTCAAGAACTTGTTGATGCAAAGGGAGCTAATCTGGGCGTTCTTCGTTTGGATATTTCTTACGAAACTCTGGAAGCCTATCTTAACCAACTCCAGTTGGGTCAGCAGGGCTTTGCCTTTATCATCAATGAAAACCATGAATTTGTTTATCATCCTCAACACACAGTTTATAGTTCGTCTAGCGAAATGGAGGCCATGAACCCCTATATTGAGACAGGGCAGGGTTATACTCCAGACCACCAATCCTATGTCAGTCAAGAAAAGATTGCTGGAACTGATTGGACGGTGCTGGGCGTGTCTTCACTGGAGAAGCTAGACAAGGTTCGGAGTCAACTCATGTGGACCTTGCTTGGTGCTAGTGTCACCTCTCTTCTTGCCTGTCTCTTCTTGGTGTGGTTCAGTCTTAAACGCTGGATTGCCCCTTTGAAGGACTTGAGAGAAACTATGCTGGAAATTGCTTCTGGTAATCAGAATCTTCGTGCCAAGGAAGCGGGTGCTTATGAACTGAGAGAGGTGACTCGCCAGTTCAATGCCATGTTGGATCAGATTGATCAGTTGATGATAGATATTCGCAGGCAGGAGGAAACGACCCGTCAGTACCAACTTCAAGCTTTATCAAGCCAGATTAACCCCCATTTCCTCTATAATACCTTGGATACCATCATCTGGATGGCTGAATTTCAGGATAGTCAGCGAGTGGTTCAGGTGACCAAGTCCTTGGCAACTTATTTCCGCTTGGCTCTAAATCAGGGTAAGGATTTGATTTGTCTCTCTGACGAAATCAATCATGTCCGCCAGTATCTCTTTATCCAGAAACAACGCTATGGCGATAAGCTGGAATACGAAATTGCTGAAAATCCTGCCTTTGATAATCTAGTCTTGCCCAAGTTGGTGTTACAACCCTTGGTAGAAAATGCTCTTTACCATGGCATCAAGGAAAAAGAAGGTCAGGGTCATATTAAAGTTTCTGTTCAGAAACAGGATTCAGGACTAGTCATCCGCATTGAGGATGATGGGGTTGGTTTCCAAGATGCTAGCGATAGTAGTCAAAGTCAACTCAAACGTGGAGGAGTTGGTCTGCCAAATGTTGACCAGCGTCTTAAACTTCATTTTGGAGAAGATTATCAGATGAAGATTGATTCTGCACCTTGCAAAGGAACGACGGTTGAAATATACATAAATAGAATAGAAACTAGCTAACTCCCAGTCAATTCTGGGAGTTTTATGCGTAATTGGGCAAGCTTTCTAGGTTGTCTATCTTGCTAAAAATAAGAAAAAACGATATGATAGATAGTGACAAAAGAGGTATCAAGTATGAAGGAAAAAGACATTCAAAGAGAAACAAGCCAGATTGTAGAAGATGTGTTAGAAAAGGCCAATTTGAAGCAAGGATCTATCTTTGTTTTGGGTCTTTCTTCTAGTGAAGTGATAGGTGGTCAGATTGGTAAGGAATCCAGCCAAGAAATTGGGGAAATCATTGTGAAGACCATCCTAGATATCCTAGAGGAAAAAGGAATTCATCTAGCTGTTCAAGGTTGTGAACATGTCAATCGGGCCCTCGTTGTTGAACGTCAGGTTGCAGAGCAGTTTGGTCTGGAAATCGTTAGTGTCCTTCCTACCCTTCATGCAGGAGGTTCAGGTCAGTTGGCAGCCTTCAAGTTTATGCAAGATCCAGTTGAGGTTGAATTTATCAAGGCTCATGCTGGATTGGATATCGGAGACACTGCAATTGGCATGCATGTCAAGCATGTTCAGGTTCCGATTCGCCCTCTTTTGAGAGAAATTGGGCATGCCCATGTAACGGCTCTTGCTAGTCGTCCAAAATTAATTGGAGGTGCGCGTGCGCACTATCCGCAAGATTCTATTAGAAAGTCATAAGAATGAGAAAAACAAAACAACAACTTGAAAAAATTACTAAATATTCCATTCGCAAGTTAACTGTTGGGGTTGGTCCTGTAGCCATCGGGGCCTTCCTTTTTGGTGCAAGTGCCCTTTCAGTAGATAAGGTACAAGCCAATGAAGTTGGTGGAGCTCATAGCGTTCATTACCGTTATTTGGCGGAGCAGGAATTGACCGAGTCTGAAAAAGCCTTAATTCACCATGAAGTCCCTTCGGAGTTTCAAGAGGATGATATTATCTATGCAGTGTATCGAAAGAAAGCTAGTACCTACCAAGAACTTCCTTATACAGGGAGTAAAGAATTAGCCTTGGCTGGTATAGGGTTGGCTACGGCTTCTTTGGCTGTTTTATTAATCTCTAAAAAACATCGTGGTAAGGTGCTTGGTGTCTTATTAATTAGTTCGATTGGTGCAAGCAACTTTGTTCCTTTCACCACATTTGCGTTTGAAAATAAAGAATTGCTTTCTTATAACCAAACTATTTCGGCTTCTACACATGAAGGTTTGGCTGAAGGGATTATCCACATTGATGGCTATGAATACATTGGATACTTCAAGGAAGCAGAACTCCATCCATCAAGGCCAGCTTCAGCTGAGAAGCCTCAGTTGCCAGTAGAAAAGCAAAGTGCAAATGAAATTGATAAGACAGAAGTAGTTCAAGAAAAACCAGTTTCTGAGAAACCTCAGTCAAGACTGGAAGAGAGCTTGGTAGATATTCCTTTTGAAACAGTCACAAGCCCAGATACCAATCTAGCAGAAGGACAGACTCGTATCGTCACAGCTGGAGTAAATGGTCAGCGTCGCATTGTAACCAAAGTATCGATGGTTAATGGTCAAGAAGTTAGAGAAGTCATCGAAGACCAAGTGGTTCAAAATCCTGTTTCGCAAGTCATTGCAGTCGGAACTAAGAAAGAAGAGCAACCTGCCCCAACTCCAGTACCACAAGCTGAACCAACGCATCAGGTAGCTAAAGGAACGCAAGAGGCAGGCAAAGAAGGTCAAGCCTTAACGCAACCAACCTTACCAGAGGCTCCAGTTGAAGCAAAAGGAACGCAAGAGGCAGGCAAAGAAGGTCAAGCTCTAACACAACCAGAACTACCAGAGGCTCCAGTTGAAGCAAAAGGAACCCAAGAGGCAGGCAAAGAAGGACAATCTCTAACACAACCCGAATTGCCAGAGGCTCCAGTTGAAACGAAGGGCACTCAAGAAGAAGGTAAAGCAGGTCAAGCTCTGACACAGCCAAAATTACCAGAAGCCCAAGTAGAAGTAAAAGGTACACAAGAGGAAGGTAAAGCAGGTCAAGCCCTTATACAAGAACAGTTACCTGAGTACAAAGTAACTGAGGGAGCGGTTACGAAAGAAACTACTACTGAGATTGACTATAAGACAGAAATTATCGAGGATCCAACCAAATATACGGATGAAGAAACTGTAGTTCAAGATGGAGAAAAGGGCAGTAAAATTACCAAAACGACTTATAAGACTCTCGAAGGTGTTGAGACTGACCAAGTTTTAAATACAACAACTACTGTTGTCAAAGAACCAGTCACTAAAAAAATAAGCCGTGGGACAAAACCAATTGAAGGAACTCTGGTGGAAGAAAGTCTTGAAAAGATTCCATTTAAGGAAGTTCTTAAAGAAGATGACCAACTGAAAAAGGGTGAAAGAGTTACTGTCCAAGAAGGAAAAGATGGGCAGAAAAAAGTTACCAAGACTTACAAAACTCTCAAAGGTTTAAAAACTGAAGAAGCACCTAAAATTGTGGAACAGGTTCTGGAGTTAGACCAAGATCGTATCGTCAAATTAGGAACTAAAAACTTTGAAAAACCAATCTTAAGTTTGTCACTTGTTGATGTTAATGATTTGAAACGATCATCTCAAATTCGTTATAATTTGGAAAATCCAAGTAAAGCAGCCATTAAATCTATCACTCTAACTCTGAAAAAGGGTGATGAAATTGTTAAAACTTTGAATGTTTCACCAGACGACTTGACAACGACCTTGACAGATTTGCAGTACTACAAGGATTATAAACTTGAAACTAAGATGGTTTATGACCGTGGTGAGGGTGATGAGGAAGAAGTTCTTAAAGAAGAACCGCTAAGAATTGACCTCAAAAAAGTTGAAATCAAAAACATCAAAGAAACAAGCTTGATGAGTGTGGATGCTGACGGTAATGAAACAGATACTAGTTTGCTGACAGAAAAACCAACTGATCTTGCTCCGCTTTATTTACGAGTGACCACTCATGACAATAAAATAACAAGACTGGCTGTTGACAAGATTGAAGAAGTAGAAAAAGACGGAAAAACTTTATACAAAGTCACTGCCAAAGCACCTGATTTGATTCAACGGAATTCTGACAACACACTTAGCGAAGAGTATGTCCATTACTTTGAAAAACAAAAAGCACACGATGGTGATGTATATTATAGCTTTAACGACCTAGTAACGGCTATGAAAGCTAATCCAAGTGGTACCTTTAAACTTGGTGCAGATTTGAATGCAGCAAATGTACCAACTCCGAATAAACAATATGTACCTGGTAAATTTAGCGGAACTTTAACAAGTGTTGACGGTAAACAATATACCATTCATAATATGGCTCGTCAGTTATTCGATAACGTTGAAGGCGGTACAGTTAAAAACATTAACTTAGGTAATGTTAATATCAATATGCCTTGGATTGAAAATATTTCCGCACTATCAAGAGTAATTAAAAATGCCACAGTTGAAAATGTTAAGGTAACTGGTAGTATCCTTGGTAAAGATGGTATTGCTGGTATCGTAAATAAAGGAGATACTGGTGGACTTCTTAAAAATGTTGCTTTCATCGGTAAACTAACAGGTGTCGGTAATAAAGGTTGGGATCTTGGTGGTATCGCCGGAGAACTTTGGCGTGGTAATATTAAACATGCATACGTAGATGCTGATATTGTTGCAGATAGAGCACGTGTTGGTGGACTTGTCGCTAGAACCGATAACGGTTCTGATCCTAATGGTATTGATAAATACGCTTCTGTTCGTAACGCTGTTACTAAAGGAACTATTGATGTGAAGAACCCTGTTGAGGTAGGTGGTTTCATTAGTAAAAACTGGACATGGGGGCGTGTTGCTGACACAGTTTCAATGATGAAAGTCAAAAACGGTGAAGAATTCTACGGTTCTAGAGATTTAGAAGCAGAAGGTGGATATTACACAAAAAACTGGATTGAAAGAAACTACGTTGTTAAAGATGTGAGTGAAGGTTCTCACTCATTTAACGGTTCTCGTAGTAATCGAATCCAAGAAATCAGCCTAGAAGATGCAAATAAAAAAATAGAATCATTCGGAATTACAGCTGATAAGTTTGAAATTAAACCTCTTGTTGAAGATGCACTTAATAACGTAAAACCAAAAACAGATACTTATAAAGATACTCAAGATTATGATGTATCTCGTGAGCTTGCTTACCGTAATATTGAAAAGCTTCAACCGTTCTACAACAAAGAATGGATTGTAAATCAAGGTAATAAGATTCCTGAAGATTCTAAATTACTAAATACGGAAGTTTTATCTGTTACAGGTATGAAAGATGGACAATTTGTGACCGACTTATCAGATGCTGATCACATTATGATTCATTACGCTGATAAGACGAAAGAAATTAAGGCTATTACACAAAAAGAATCTAAGGTTCAACAAGTTCGTGAATATAGTATTGAAGGATTAGGTGATATTGTCTATACACCAAATATGGTTGTTAAAGATAGGACACAATTGATCAGCGATATCAAAGCTAAATTAGCTTCTGTTGAACTTGATTCAGATGAAGTTCGTAAGATTAATAACAATCCTAAGATGTTATACATGGAAGAAAGCTTCAAAGAAGTAAAAGATAATCTTGATGCTTTAGTTAAAGCTTTAGTTGAAAATGAAGACCATCAATTAAATACGGACGAAGCAGCTAAACGTGCATTGATTAAAAAAGTTGAAGATAACAAAGCTAAAATCATGTTAGCTCTGGCTTATTTAAACCAATACTATGGAATTAAATTTGACGGATTAAATATCAAAAATATGATGACCTTCAAACCGGATTTCTACGGTAAGAACGTTAACGTACTTGATAGATTAATCAGCTTCGCTTCAAATGGTAACAACCTAAAAGGTGATCAATCACATGATGCATTTAACAGAGCTCTTGCAAGTGCTACTGGTAAAGCTAACTTACACGAATTCCTGAAGTACAACATGGAATTATTCACTAGTGAAACAGATATGAATACTTGGTTCAAGAATAACATTGCAGATAACGCTTATGTTGTTGAGAAACAATCATCAAATCCAGATTTCGCTAATAAGAAACATAAATTATATGAAGTAATTAATAATGGGCATCACGGACGTTATATTTTACCACTTCTGAATTTGAAGAAAGCGCATATGATCTTAATTACGACCTATAATACCATTGCCTTTAGTTCATTTGAGAAATATGGTAAGAACACAGCAGAAGAACGTGAAGCGTTCAAGAAGCAAGTTGATTTACGTGCGCAAGAACAAATCAATTATTTAGATTTCTGGTCAAGACTTGCTGCAGATAATGTACGAAATAATCTTCTTAAGAGTGAAAATATGGTACCATCTGCAATTTGGGATAACCATGATGTACCAGGTTTGGGATGGGTTGACCGTATGGGACATACGAAGAAAGGCGATTTTGCTCCAATTCGTGAATTCTATGGTCCGACTGATAAGTGGCACGGATACAATGGAATGGGTGCATACGCTTATATCTTCCAAAATCCACAACCACAAGAGGCCGTATATTACATCATCTCTAGCATGATTAGTGATTTTGGTACATCTGCATTCACTCACGAAACAACTCACATCAATGACCGTATGGCCTACTTAGGAACATGGCGTCACCGTGAAGGAACAGACGTTGAAGCCTTTGCTCAAGGTATGTTGCAATCACCATCAGTTTCAAATCCAAATGGTGAATATGGTGCCTTAGGATTAAACATGGCTTACGAACGTCAAAATGATGGAAATCAAATTTACAACTATAATCCAAATGTGTTAAATAGTCGTGAGAAAATCGATCACTACATGAAGAATTACAATGAATCCATGATGATGCTTGATTACTTAGAAGCTGAGTCTGTCATCAAGAAAAATACTGGAACAAATGATAAGTGGTTCAAGAAGATCGATAAGAAATATCGTGAAAAAGCGGATCGCAATGGCTTAGTTGGTGAACCACACCAATGGGATTTAGTTCGTGATTTGAATGATGGCGAAAAGAATACGAAGCTGACAAGTATTGATCAACTGGTTGATGGAAACTTTGCAACGAAACATGGATTACCAGGAAATGGTCATTACCGTACTGAAGGATTTGATTCTGCTTATACTGTAGTAAATATGATGACAGGTATTTATGGTGGTAATACAAGTAAGAGTGCGGTTGGTTCAATCTCATTCAAACATAATACCTTCCGTATGTGGGGGTACTTCGGTTATCTAGATGGATTCTTAGGTTATGCATCAAACAAATACAAACAAGAATCTAAAGCAGCAGGTAATGTAGGTCTTGGTGATGACTTTATTATTAATAAAGTTTCTAACGGCAAATTCCAAAGCTTAGAAGCATGGAAGAAAGCATGGTATCATGAAGTACACGAAAAAGCCCAAAGAGGTTTTGTTGAAATTGAAATCGATGGTCAAAAGATTTCAACTTACGCACAACTTCAGACTTTATTTGATGCAGCGGTCGAAAAAGACCTTCAAGGTAATGATTTCAAGAATACTGTAGATCTTAAATGGAAGGTTTACAAACAACTCTTGCAGAAATCAGATGGATTTGCTGGTGATTTATTCACTAAAGCATAATCAATAGTAAGAAAATAATAAAAAGGTAGATCAGCTTTGTCTGGATCTGCCTTTTTGTGCTATACTTAAGGTATGCATAGAAAAACAGTGATTGATTTTAGGGCTTTGGGGGAGAGATGCACCTTTACCCAGCCGATTAAAGAGTTAAAAACGAGAAATGTAGCAGAAGTGGCAGACTTGCTGGCACAAGTGGAAAGCTACCAAGAGCAAGGTTATTATGTGGTGGGCTATGTCAGCTACGAGGCTGCACCTGCTTTTGAGGAGAAATTAGCAGTTCATAAAGCTCCTTTACTGGGAGAGTACCTGCTATATTTTACAGTTCATGACAGCGTAGAAACATCCCCTATTCCTCTGACTTATGATGAGGTTGATTTGCCTTCAAATTGGCAGGAAGTAACGTCTGCAGAGGATTATGAAAAGGCTATTGCCCAGATTCACCATCATTTGCGGCAGGGGGACACCTATCAGGTCAACTACACCGTCCAACTCAAGCAAGATTTAAGTGCTAATTCTTTTGCCATCTACAATCGTATGGTAGTAGAGCAGGAGGCGGGCTACAATGCTTATGTTGAACATGACGAGATGGCAGTGATTTCCATGAGTCCAGAGCTCTTTTTTGAGCAAAATGACCGTGAGTTGACAACGCGACCAATGAAGGGAACGACTCAGCGTGGAGTGACTGACCAAGAAGACTTGGAGCAGGCCAGTTGGTTGGAACAGGATCCCAAAAATCGCTCTGAAAATATGATGATTGTGGACCTCTTGCGCAACGATATGAACCGTATTTCTGAAGTGGGAAGTGAACATGTGGAGCGTTTGTGTCAAGTGGAGCAGTATTCGACTGTTTGGCAGATGACTTCGACTATCAAGAGTCGGTTGAGAGCAGATGTTGACCTTGTTGAAACCTTTCGCTCTCTCTTTCCTTGCGGTTCCATAACGGGAGCACCGAAAATTGCGACTATGGAGATTATCAAGGACTTGGAGCCACAACCGCGCGGAGTCTATTGTGGAACCATTGGTCTCTTGCTTCCAAATGGGCGACGAATTTTCAATGTAGCCATTCGGACCATTCAACTGCATCAAGGGAATGCCATCTATGGAGTAGGCGGAGGCATTACATGGGATAGCACATGGGAATCTGAATACCGCGAGGTTCATCAAAAGGCTGCTGTTCTCTATCGTAAACAAGCTCGTTTCCAACTGATTACGACTGGGAAAATCAGCCAAAAACAACTGCTGTTTGAAGAGCAACATATAGAAAGACTGAGAAAGGCAAGTCGATATTTTGCTTTTCCTTTTGACCCAGAAATTTTGAGACAAAAGATTGAAGCAGAGTGTCAGGCTTGTGATGCTAATCAAGATTACCGCTTGCGAATTTCTCTCAGCAAGTCTGGAGAGATAGAAGTCGATCGCCAAGTATTAACACCCCTTAGTACAAGCTTTTGTCAGGCCCAACTCTGCCCTCAGGAAGCCAATTTGCAACAAGCTTTTACCTACTTCAAAACGACTCACCGACCGCATTTGAACCTAGGGGAGCAAGAGATCATTTACCACAATAAGTCTGGAGAACTTCTTGAAACCTCTATTGGAAATTTGGTTCTGAAAATCGATGAGAAACTCTACACACCGCCTATCCGACTTGGAATCTTACCAGGCATTTACCGTCAGCATTTGCTGGAAACAGGACAGATAGAAGAGAAAGTCTTGACCTTGGCAGATTTTGCCCAAGCAGAAGCTATCTATGGCTGTAATGCAGTCAGGGGCTTGTATGAGCTGTCAGTAAGGGAGAACTAAATGAAATTAATATTTTTACATGGCCTAGGTCAGTCAGCAGATAGTTGGAAAGAAGTGCAAGAGTTGCTTGTAGATTATCCTTCTGAAGCCCTAGAGTTATTTCCTTCCGGAGTTGCTACCTATCAAGAAGCTAAGGAGCGCATTTATCAGCACTTGTCAGAGGAGACAGAACCTTTTGTCCTAATCGGTTTGTCCTTAGGAGCTGCACTTGCATTAGAGCTGTCAAGTTACGATTTGCCAAATCTTCAGGCCTTGGTTTTGTCAGGCTGTCCATTGAAACTAGCTGGCAATATCCCTTTTTACATTCAGTTGCTGATATTTAAACTACTCCCCAAAAGGACATTTGAGAAACAGGGAGCAGATAAATCGCTTTTGGTTGGAGTTTCTGAGGAATTAAAAACACTTGATTTAAGAGAGATTGCAAAGAATTGTCCCTATCCAACTTTGTTAATTTGTGGTAGTCAAGATAAGCCTAATCTCAGTTCAATGAAAGCTATTCAAGAACTGATGCCAAATTCCCAGTTCCAGATTATCCCTGACGGTCCTCATGTCTTGAATAGAGCCAAACCAAAAGAGTTTGCAGCAATAACTAGAAGTTTTCTTGAATTGCTGAAATAAGTTTGATAAAACAACATTAAAAACGATATTATAATTATGGGAGAAAGAAATGAACAAACGTCTATTTTTTAAAATGAGTCTGGCTACCTTGCCAGTTTTAGCCTTGTTTTCACAGCCTGTGTTAGCGGAAGAAAACATTCATTTTTCTAGCTGTAAGGAAGCTTGGGCGAATGGATATGCGGATATTCATGAGGGAGAACCTGGTTATTCTGCCAAGTTAGACCGTGATCATGATGGTGTGGCGTGTGAATTGAAAAATGCTCCAAAAGGTGCTTTCAAACCAAGAAAATCGATTGATGTAAAAACAAACTCTAGCTCAGCAATCACAAGTGGATGGGTTCAAAAGGATGGAGTTTGGTACTATCATGATGACAAGGGAAATCCTGTAACCAATACTTGGAAGGGAAGTTATTATCTAAAATCAGATGGTAAAATGGCTCAGAATGAATGGGCTTATGATACATCCTATCAAGCCTGGTACTATTTGAAATCAGATGGATCGTATGCTCGTAATGCATGGCAAGGTTCATACTATCTTAAATCAAATGGTAAAATGGCTCAGAATGAATGGGTTTATGATACATCCTATCAAGCTTGGTATTATTTAAAATCAGATGGATCGTATGCTCGTAACGCATGGCAAGGCTCTTACTATCTTAAATCAAATGGTAAAATGGCACAAGGTGAGTGGATTTACGATGCTTCATACCAAGCTTGGTATTATCTAAAATCAGATGGATCGTATGCTCGTAATGCATGGCAAGGTTCTTATTACCTAAAATCAAATGGTAAAATGGCACAAGGTGAGTGGATTTACGATGCTTTATACCAAGCTTGGTACTATTTGAAATCAGATGGTTCATATGCTCGCAATGCATGGCAAGGCAATTATTATCTAAAATCAGATGGTAAAATGGCTGTCAATGAATGGGTAGATGGTGGGCGTTATTATGTAGATGGCTCAGGTTTGTGGAAATCGAATTCAAATTCGAATTCGAATTCCAAAGTAACTAATAAAGGCTTATATTACAGCGTTCAAGGGAAGTACGATGAGATTCTTGTTGTAAATAAACACTATCCTTTGTCTAAAGACTACAATCCAGGTGAAAACCCAACTGCTAAAGCTGCCTTTTTAAAACTGATTGCACAGATGCAAAAAGAAGGCTATGCTATCGGCAATAACTATAGTGGATTTAGAAGTTATGGAACTCAAGCACAATTATATCAAAGCTACGTAAATAAAGAAGGTCAGGCTGCGGCTGATCGTTATTCAGCTAGACCTGGCTATAGTGAACACCAAACAGGTCTTGCCTTTGATGTTACTGGTACAAATGGTCAATTAGTAGAAGATGCAGGAGCTGCTCAATGGTTATTAGATCATGCAGCAGACTATGGTTTTGTTGTTCGTTACCTTAAAGGAAAAGAAAGTGTAACTGGTTATATGCACGAAGAATGGCATTTACGCTATGTTGGTAAAGAAGCTAAAGAAATAGCTGCAAGTGGATTAACACTCGAAGAATACTACGGATTTGATGGTGGCGACTATCTTAACTAAAATTTGTCACTAATATAATGCAAACCTTTGCATTGGTCGAAAATTTTTGTTATACTATTCCTGTAAGCATTTCCATTAATGAAAAGATATAAAGGAGAAAAGATGAGTCAAAAGATTATTGGGATTGACCTTGGTGGAACTTCTATCAAATTTGCAATCTTAACAACAGCAGGAGAAATCCAAGAAAAATGGTCTATCAAGACTAATATTTTGGATGAGGGAAGTCATATCGTTGATGATATGATTGAGTCTATTCAACATCGCTTGGACTTGCTTGGATTGGCAGCAGCAGACTTCCAAGGTATTGGAATGGGATCACCAGGTGTGGTTGACCGTGAAAAAGGGACTGTTATCGGTGCCTACAACCTCAACTGGAAAACCCTTCAACCAATCAAAGAAAAGATTGAAAAAGCCTTGGGCATTCCTTTCTTCATCGATAATGATGCCAATGTAGCTGCTCTTGGTGAACGTTGGATGGGTGCTGGTGATAACCAACCAGACGTTGTCTTTATGACACTTGGTACAGGTGTTGGTGGCGGTATTGTTGCAGAAAGCAAATTGCTTCACGGTGTTGCTGGTGCAGCAGGTGAGCTTGGCCACATCACTGTTGACTTTGACCAACCAATCGCATGTACCTGTGGTAAGAAAGGCTGTCTTGAGACAGTCGCTTCAGCAACAGGGATTGTCAACTTGACTCGTCGCTATGCGGATGAATACGAAGGCGATGCAGCCTTGAAACGCTTGATTGATAATGGAGAAGAAGTAACTGCTAAGACTGTCTTTGACCTTGCAAAAGAAGGAGACGACCTTGCTTTGATCGTTTACCGTAACTTCTCACGTTACTTGGGAATCGCTTGTGCTAACATTGGTTCAATCCTTAACCCCTCAACCATCGTCATCGGTGGTGGTGTATCAGCTGCAGGAGAATTCCTTCTACAAGGTGTTCAAAAGGTTTACGACGAAAATACCTTCCCACAAGTACGCACAACAACTAAATTGGCTCTTGCAACTCTAGGAAATGACGCTGGAGTTATCGGAGCAGCATCACTTGTATTGCAGTAAAATAATAAAAGGAGAAAAACACTACTTTAAATCGAGTGATTTTCCTCCTTTCTTTTTTTATGCTATACTAGTTAGGACAATAAATGAGGTGAGAGTAAATGACAAAAGCAGATACGATTTTTAAAGAAAATATTGAACGAATCCTCAAAGACGGTGTCTTTTCAGAGCAGGCTCGTCCCAAGTACAAGGATGGAACCGTTGCCAACTCCAAGTATGTAACGGGTGCCTTTGCAGAGTATGACTTAGCAAAAGGGGAATTCCCCATCACAACCTTGCGTCCTATTGCCATCAAATCCGCAATCAAGGAAGTGCTCTGGATTTACCAAGACCAGTCAAATAGCCTAGACGTGCTTAATGACAAGTACAATGTTCACTACTGGAATGACTGGGAAGTGGGAGATACGGGAACTATTGGTGAGCGTTACGGGGCGGTCGTTAAGAAACACGACATCATCAATAAGCTTCTCAAGCAGTTGGAAGCCAACCCTTGGAACCGCCGCAATATTATCTCTCTCTGGGATTATCAAGCTTTTGAGGAGACGGACGGCCTCCTCCCATGTGCCTTTCAGACCATGTTTGATGTCCGCCGTGTAGATGGAGAAATCTATCTGGATGCGACCTTGACCCAGCGTTCTAACGACATGCTAGTGGCTCACCATATCAACGCTATGCAGTACGTGGCTCTTCAAATGATGATTGCCAAGCATTTTGGCTGGAAGGTTGGGAAGTTCTTCTACTTCATCAACAACCTCCATATCTATGATAATCAATTTGAACAAGCAGAGGAATTGCTCCGTCGTGAACCGTCAAACTGCCAACCACGCTTGGTTTTAAATGTTCCTGATGGGACTAGTTTCTTTGATATCAAAGCAGAAGATTTTGAGTTGGTGGATTATGACCCTGTCAAGCCGCAGTTGAAGTTTGACCTAGCTATTTAAAAGAATAGAAAAAAGAAGTTGAGAAAATAAATCCCAACTTCTTTTGTTTTTTAACGTGATACGCGGCGACGAGCTGCTTTTTTACGGTTTTCTTCGATGAAAGCTGCTTTTTGCTCTTCTGGTTCGATCACTTTCTTTTTAAATGCGTATACTGCACCTGCGACGGCAGCGACAGTTCCTGCGACACCTGTTACAAGACCTTTAGCAAATCCTTTAGCCATGAGTCTTCCTCCTTTATATTCTCAATCAGCCAGCCCCCTTAAGAGGTCACATTTTTCTGACTGACCTTTTTGTGTTATAATAATAGTAACGAAAAAATGGGAATTTTTCAAGGAAAAAAGATGAAAACAAAAATAATTGTGATTGTTGGACCGACTGCTGTTGGAAAAACAGCCCTTGCCATTGAAGTGGCCAAGCGTTTTAATGGCGAAGTGGTTAGTGGAGATAGCCAACAAGTCTATCGAGGACTTGATATTGGGACGGCTAAGGCTAGTTCAGAAGAGCAGGCAGCTGTTCCTCATCATTTAATCGATGTTAGAGAGGTAACCGAGTCTTACTCGGCTTTTGATTTTGTTGCAGAAGCTAAGATGGCTATTGAGAATATTCACAGCCGTAGCAAGCTTGCCATTATCGCTGGTGGAACAGGGCTTTACATACAGAGTCTACTAGAAGGATATCATCTCGGTGGAGAGATACCACATGAGGAAATTTTAGCTTATCGAGCTAGTTTAGAATCTTTTTCAGATGAGGAGTTAGCCCATCTGGTAGAGCAAGCAGGTCTTGAAATTCCCCAGTTTAATCGTCGTCGTGCTATGCGTGCCTTGGAAATTGCCCATTTTGGTCAGGATTTGGAAAATCAAGAGACCTTGTATGAACCGCTGATTATCTGCTTGGACGATGAGCGCAGTCAGCTTTATGAGCGTATCAATCGCCGAGTAGATCTAATGTTTGAGGCTGGGCTTTTGGATGAAGCTAAGTGGCTTTTTGACCATTACCCTGATGTGCAGGCTGCTAAAGGAATTGGCTACAAGGAACTCTTTCCTTATTTCCGTGGAGAGCAAACCTTGGAGGAAGCTAGTGAGAGTCTCAAACAGGCGACTCGTCGTTTTGCCAAGCGTCAGTTGACCTGGTTCCGTAATCGCATGCAGGTCACCTTTTATCAGATTGGAGAAACTGGTGTGCAAGACCGAATTTTAAGCCAGATAGAGGAGTTTTTAGATGATTGAAACGGAGAAAAAAGAGGAACGGGTCCTGCTCATTGGTGTAGAATTGCAGGGCATGGACAATTTTGATCTCTCTATGGAAGAATTGGCCAGTCTAGCTAAGACAGCTGGGGCAGTCGTTGTAGATAGTTACAGACAAAAACGTGAAAAATATGATTCCAAGACCTTCGTCGGCTCTGGTAAGTTAGAAGAGATTGCGCTTATGGTAGATGCAGAAGAAATTACCACTGTCATCGTCAATAACCGCTTGACTCCACGGCAGAATGTCAATCTAGAGGAAGTTCTGGGTGTCAAGGTTATTGACCGTATGCAGTTGATTTTGGATATCTTTGCCATGCGGGCTCGAAGCCATGAAGGTAAGCTCCAAGTTCACCTAGCCCAGCTCAAATACCTCTTGCCTCGTTTGGTTGGTCAGGGGATTATGCTCAGTCGTCAGGCAGGGGGAATTGGTTCCCGTGGACCTGGTGAAAGCCAGCTGGAGCTGAACCGTCGTAGCGTTCGCAATCAAATCACAGATATCGAACGCCAGCTCAAGGTGGTTGAGAAAAATCGGGCGACTGTCAGAGAAAAACGTCTGGAGTCTAGCACCTTTAAGATTGGTTTGATTGGTTATACCAATGCTGGGAAGTCAACTATCATGAACACTTTGACCAGTAAGACACAGTATGAAGCAGACGAGCTTTTTGCAACTCTAGATGCGACGACTAAGAGTATCCATCTTGGGGGCAATCTACAGGTGACTTTAACTGATACGGTTGGTTTTATCCAAGATTTGCCGACAGAGTTGGTGTCCAGTTTTAAGTCAACCTTGGAAGAAAGCAAGCATGTGGATCTTCTGGTTCATGTCATTGATGCCAGCAATCCTTACCACGAGGAGCATGAAAAAACGGTTCTTTCCATCATGAAAGACTTGGACATGGAGGATATTCCTCGCCTGACCCTTTATAATAAAGCGGATTTGGTCGAAGATTTTACGCCGACCCAAACTCCTTATGCCCTCATTTCTGCCAAGTCTGAGGATAGTCGCGAGAACTTGCAGGCACTATTTTTAGAGAAAATCAAGAATATTTTTGAATCCTTTACTCTGCGCGTGCCTTTTTCTAAGTCCTATAAGATTCATGATTTGGAAAGTGTTGCGATTCTGGAAGAACGTGACTATCAAGAGGATGGCGAAGTCATTACAGGCTACATTTCTGAGAAAAACAAATGGAGGTTAGAAGAATTTTATGACTGATATCAAAACCTTGGCTCTAAAATATGGAGGCTATACAAGTCTGGACAAGGTCTATCTGGATCAGCTTCTAGCTGGCAAGACAGAGCAGGAGCAGTTGGCACTTATCACACCTCCGCCCAGCGTGGTCAATGCTTACTTTGCAGAACTTTACCAAAAAAAGAGTCCTGAGGCAGCGACGGATTATTTTGCGGAACTCAGTCAGGAACTGAATCTTTACAATACTGAGCCGAGTTTCACACTCGAAAACAAGCCTTTTATTCGTCTTAATCTGTCTGGTAAATCCTTTGGTTTTTGCTATGAGAGTGAGGGTCTTGGTCGAATTTTCTCTGAGAATGAAGAGAAGATTTCGGATGACTTACTTTTTGAAATTGCACAAATTTTCCCCCATCAGCTAGTCTTTGAGGAGTCTGGCAAGATTTACATGAAGGCTGTCGAGGACGAGGAAGTTGTTAGCGTGGAAAATCTTACAGCTTTGACAGATTTGGAAAGCTTGGCTGACGGTCGTAAGCGTCTCAAAGGCTACAGCCAAGAGGAGTTATTACAAGAAGCCACAGCTTTTTCTGGCAAGCGCTATTTCCGATCGGAAAACCGCACAGCCATGTTATATATTGATTAATTAGAAAGTATCGAATGGATATTCAATTTTTAGGAACGGGGGCTGGTCAGCCCTCTAAAGCCCGCAACGTTTCAAGTCTCGCTCTGAAATTATTGGATGAGATTAACGAAGTCTGGCTATTTGACTGTGGAGAAGGAACGCAAAATCGCATTCTGGAAACCACAATTCGACCACGTAAGGTCAGCAAAATTTTTATCACCCACCTGCATGGAGACCACATTTTTGGCTTACCAGGTTTCCTTTCTAGTCGAGCCTTTCAGGCTAATGAAGAGCAGACGGATTTGGAAATCTATGGACCTCAAGGGATCAAGTCCTTTGTCTTAACCAGCCTTCGTGTGTCAGGTTCGCGCCTGCCTTACCGTATTCATTTTCATGAGTTTGACCAAGATTCTTTAGGAAAAATCCTTGAGACCGATAAATTCACAGTGTATGCAGAGGAGTTGGACCACACTATTTTCTGCGTTGGCTATCGTGTCATGCAAAAGGACCTAGAAGGTACCTTAGATGCTGAAAAGCTCAAGGCTGCTGGTGTCCCATTTGGCCCACTTTTTGGGAAAATCAAAAACGGCCAGGATGTTGTTTTGGAAGACGGTACTGAAATCAAGGCAGCAGACTATATCTCAGCTCCACGTCCAGGTAAAATTATCACTATTTTAGGAGACACTCGAAAAACGGATGCCAGTGTGCGTCTGGCTGTCAATGCCGATGTCCTTATCCATGAATCGACTTATGGCAAGGGTGATGAAAAAATTGCTCGTAACCATGGCCACTCTACTAATATGCAAGCGGCACAAGTAGCGGTAGAAGCAGGAGCCAAACGCCTCTTGCTCAACCATATCAGTGCCCGTTTTCTCTCAAAAGATATCAGCAAGCTCAAAAAAGACGCTGCTAGTGTTTTTGAAAATGTCCATGTGGTCAAAGACTTGGAAGAAGTGGAAATCTAAAAGCTTGGGAAAGGATAAGTATGCCTACTATTCTCATTACAGGTGCTAGCGGTGGCCTAGCTCAAGAAATAGTCAAACTCTTGCCAAATGACCAACTCATCTTACTTGGTCGAAATAAGGAAAAATTAGTCCAACTCTACGGAAACCATCCCTATGCAGAATTGATTGAAATCGATATTACCGATGATTCAGCCTTAGAAACTCTGCTAGCAGACCTTCATCTCCGCTATGACGAGATTGATGTTTTGGTAAACAACGCTGGTTACGGGATTTTTGAGGAATTTGACCAGATTTCCGACCAAGATATTCATCAGATGTTCGAGGTCAATACCTTTGCCCTAATGAATCTGTCTCGTCGCCTTGCGGCTCGAATGAAGGAAAGTCGAAAAGGCCATATCATCAATATTGTTAGCATGGCAGGTTTGATCGCTACTGGTAAGTCTAGTCTCTACTCTGCTACCAAGTTTGCGGCCATTGGTTTTTCAAATGCCTTACGCCTCGAACTGATGCCTTATGGTATTTACGTAACGACTGTCAATCCAGGACCAATCCGCACAGGATTTTTCGACCAAGCCGACCCAGATGGCACCTATCTCAAGTCGGTTGAACGCTTCCTGTTGAAACCAGATGCAGTGGCTAAAAAGATTGTCAAGATTATAGGAAAAAACAAACGAGAACTCAATCTCCCGATGTTGTTGAACCTAGCCCATAAGTTTTATACTCTTTTTCCAAAGCTAGCTGATAAGCTGGCAGGGGAAACTTTTAATTATAAATAGAAGAAGTTCCTTTTAAAGGGACTTTTTTACTTCTTTTAATTTAAAGGTTAATAAGTGTTTTTTCTTTTAAAACTACTTTCAGTTTTTTAATTCTTCTACAAATTTTAGAAAAAACTATCAAAAATATTATTTCATATGCTAAAGTATTGAAAATTCCTATATTATTTAATAAAATAAGGGTAAAAGACTATTAAAAGTTATGCGCTTACATAAAAATGAAAGCGATTACTAAAGAGGAGGATTTTATGGAAAAAAGCTATTGGAATCGGAAAAGAGTCTATAGCATTCGTAAATTTGCTGTAGGAGCTTGCTCAGTAATGATTGGAACTTGTGCAGTTCTATTCGCAGGAAATATAGCTGGAGAATCTGTAGTTAATGCGGATGAGACACCTATTACTCGTACTGCTGAGAAACCTAAAGACGAAAATCCTATAGTAGAAGAAAAGCTTGATCAAGCTTTGGAAACTAAAAATGTAGTTGAAAGTACAGCACAAAAACAACCTAGTGCAACTGAGTCTATTTCATCTGAGAAGAAAGAAGATAAAGCAGTAACTCTAAAAGAGGAAAAAGCGTCTTCAAAACCTGAAGAAAAAGCTCCAAAGATAGAATCACAAGCTTCAAGTCAAGAAAAACCGCTCAAGGAAGATGTTAAAGCTGTGACAAATGAAGAAGTCAATCAAATGATTGAAGACAGAAAAGTGAATTTTAACCAAAATTGGCACTTTAAACTCAATGCGAATTCTAAAGAAGCCATTAAACCGGATGCAGATGTATCTACGTGGAAAAAATTAGATTTACCGCATGACTGGAGTATCTTTAACGATTTTGATCATGAATCTCCTGCACAAAATGAAGGTGGACAGCTTAACGGTGGGGAAGCTTGGTATCGCAAGACTTTCAAACTAGATGAAAAAGATCTCAAGAAAAATGTTCGCCTCACTTTTGATGGCGTCTACATGGATTCTCAAGTTTATGTCAATGGTCAGTTAGTAGGTCATTACCCAAATGGTTATAATCAATTTTCATATGATATCACTAACTATTTGAACAAAGATGGACGTGAGAATGTAATTGCTGTTCATGCAGTCAACAAACAGCCAAGTAGCCGTTGGTATTCAGGTAGCGGTATTTACCGTGATGTGACTTTACAAGTGACAGATAAGGTGCATGTTGAGAAAAATGGGACAACCATCTTAACGCCAAAACTTGAACAACAGCAACACGGCAAGGTTGAAACTCATGTGACTAGTAAAATTGTCAATACGGACGACAAAGACCATCAACTTGTAGCAGAATATCAAATCGTTGAACGAGGTGGTCAGGCTGTGACAAGTCTAGTACGTACAGAGAGCCGTACCTTGAAAGCACATGAAGTAACTAGTCTTGATGCGATTTTAGAAGTTGAAAGACCAAAACTCTGGACAGTTTTAAATGACAAACCGGCCTTGTACGAATTAGTTACACGTGTTTACCGGGACGGTCAATTAGTTGATGCTAAGAAAGATCTGTTTGGTTACCGATATTATAACTGGACTCCAAATGAGGGCTTCTCTTTGAATGGTGAACGCATTAAATTCCATGGAGTTTCCTTGCACCATGACCACGGAGCGCTTGGAGCAGAAGAAAACTACAAGGCTGAGTACCGTAGACTGAAACAGATGAAGGAAATGGGAGTGAATTCGATTCGTACGACTCACAACCCAGCAAGTCCTCAGACTTTACAGATTGCAGCTGAACTTGGCTTACTTGTTCAAGAAGAGGCCTTTGATACATGGTATGGCGGAAAGAAACCTTATGACTATGGACGTTTCTTTGAAAAAGATGCTACCCATCCTGAGGCTAAAAAAGGTGAAAAATGGTCCGACTACGATCTACGTACTATGGTAGAGAGAGACAAAAATAATCCCGCTGTTTTTATGTGGTCAATCGGAAATGAAATCGGTGAAGCAAATGGGGATCCCCATTCTCTAGCGACTGTTAAACGTCTAGTCAAAGTTATCAAGGATGTTGATAAGACTCGTTATGTTACCATGGGAGCAGATAAGTTCCGTTTCGGTAATGGCAGCGGTGGGCATGAAAAAATTTCTGATGAACTCGATGCTGTTGGATTCAACTACTCTGAAGATAATTACAAAGCCCTTAGAGCTAAGCATCCAAAATGGTTGATTTATGGGTCAGAAACATCTTCAGCAACGCGTACAAGAGGAAGTTACTTCCACCCAGAGCGTGAGTGGGTACAAAGTAATCAGTCATGGCGTAACTATGAACAGTCCGATTATGGTAATGACCGTGTTGGTTGGGGTAAAACGGCAACTGCTTCATGGACATTTGACCGTGACAATGCTGGCTATGCTGGTCAATTCATTTGGACAGGTACGGACTATATCGGTGAACCAACTCCATGGCACAACCAAAACAACACGCCGGTTAAAAGCTCTTATTTTGGTATCGTAGATACTGCAGGTATTCCAAAAAACGATTTTTATCTTTACCAAAGTCAATGGGTTTCTGCAAAGAAAAAACCAATGGTTCACCTTCTTCCTCACTGGAACTGGGAAAACAAAGAGTTGATAGATAATGTAGCAGACGCGGAAAATAAAATCCCTGTACGTGCTTATTCTAATGCTGCAAGTGTAGAATTGTTCTTGAATGGAAAATCTCTTGGTCTTAAGACTTTCAACAAAAAACAAACTAGCGATGGACGAACTTACCAAGAAGGTGCTAATGCTAATGAACTTTATCTTGAATGGAAAGTTGCTTATCAAGCAGGTACCTTGGAAGCAATTGCTCGTGATGAATCTGGCAAGGAAATTGCTCGAGATAAGATTACGACTGCTGGTAAGCCAGCGGCTGTTCGTCTTATCAAAGAAGATCATGCAATCGCAGCAGATGGAAAAGACTTGACATACATCTACTACGAAATCGTTGATAGCCAAGGGAATGTAGTACCAACTGCCAATAATCTGGTTCGCTTCCAATTACACGGACAAGGCCAACTTGTCGGTGTCGATAACGGGGAACAAGCCAGCCGTGAACGCTATAAGGCGCAAGCAGATGGTTCTTGGATTCGTAAAGCATTTAATGGTAAAGGTGTTGCCATTGTCAAATCAACTGAACAAGCAGGTAAATTCACACTGACAGCCCATTCAGATCTCTTGAAATCTAGTCAAGTAACTGTCTTTACTGGTAAAAAAGAAGGACAAGAGAAGACTGTTTTGGGTACAGAAGTAGCAAGAGTTCGTACATTAATCGGTAAAGATCCAAAAATGCCGAAAACAGTAGGTTTTGTATACAGCGATGGTAGTCGTGAAAAACTTCCAGTAACTTGGTCTCAAGTCGATGTTAGTCAAGCAGGAGTTGTGACTGCTAAAGGTACAGCAAATGGACGTGAGGTAGAGGCTCGTGTCGAGGTTCTAGCAATTGCGAAAGAATTACCAACAGTTAAACGTGTTGCTCCAGGAGCAGACTTGAATACTGTAGATAAATATGTGTCAATACTTGTAACCGATGGAAGTGTACAAGAGTACGAAGTAGATAGCTGGGAGATTGCGGAAGCAGATAAAGCCAAACTTTCAGTAGCAGGATCACGTATTCAAATGACTGGTCAGTTAGCTGGAGAAACTATTCATGCAACCCTTGTGGTAGAAGAAGGAAAAGCTGCAGCACCTGTAGTGCCAACTGTTACTGTTGGTGGTGAGGCAGTAACAGGGCTTACTAGTCAACAACCAATGCAATACCGCACTCTTGCTTATGGTGCCCAATTGCCAGAAGTCACAGCAAGTGCTGAAAATGCTGATGTTACAGTTCTTCAAGCAAGCGCAGCAAACGGCATGCGTGCGAGCATCTTTGTTCAGCCTAAAGATGGTGGCCCTCTTCAAACCTATGCGATTCAATTCCTTGAAGAAGCACCGAAAATTGACCACTTGAGCTTACAAGTTGAGCAAGCTGACGGTCTCAAAGAAGACCAAACAGTCAACTTGTCGGTTCGAGCTCATTATCAAGATGGAACGCAAGCTGTATTACCAGCTGATAAGGTGAGCTTCTCTACAAGCGGTGAAGGGGAAGTTGCAGTCCGAAAAGGAATGCTTGAGTTGCATAAACCAGGAGCACTTACTCTGAAAGCTGAATATGAGGGGGCTAAAGGCCAAGTTGAACTCACCATCCAAGCCAATACTGAGAAGAAGATTGCGCAATCCATCCGTCCTGTAAATGTAGTGACAGATTTACATCAAGAACCTACTCTTCCATCAACAGTAACTGTTGAGTATGACAAAGGTTTCCCTAAAACTCACAAAGTCACTTGGCAAGCTATTCCGAAAGAAAAACTAGACCACTATCAAAGCTTTGAAGTGTTAGGTAAAGTTGAAGGCATTGACCTGGAAGCGCGTGCTAAAGTATCTGTAGAAGGTATCGTTTCAGTTGAAGAAGTTAGTGTGACAACTCCAATCGCAGAAGCACCACAATTACCAGAAAGCGTTCGTACATATGATTCAAATGGTCACGTTTCATCAGCTAAGGTTGCATGGGATGCGATTCGTCCAGAGCAATACGCTAAGGAAGGTGTCTTTACAGTTGACGGTCGCTTAGAAGGTACTCAATTAACAACTAAACTTCATGTTCGCGTATCTGCTCAAACTGAGCAAGGTGCAAACATTTCAGACCAATGGACCGGTTCAGAATTGCCACTTGCCTTTGCTTCAGATTCAAATCCAACCGACCCTGTTTCAAATGTCAACGATAAATTGATTTCCTTTAATGACCGACCAGCCAATCGTTGGACAAACTGGAATCGTAGTAATCCAGAAGCTTCGGTTGGTGTTCTGTTTGGAGATTCAGGTATCTTGAGTAAACGCTCCGTTGATAATCTAAGTGTCGGATTCCACGAAGACCATGGAGTCGGTGCACCGAAATCTTATGTGATAGAGTATTATGTTGGTAAGACTGTTCCAACAGCTCCTAAGAATCCTAGCTTTGTCGGTAATGAAAACCATGTCTTTAATGATCCTGCTAATTGGAAACAAGTGACTAATCTAAAAGCTCCAGAACAACTCAAGGCTGGAGAAATGAATCACTTTAGCTTTGATAAAGTTGAAACCTATGCTGTTCGCATTCGCATGGTTAAAGCAGATAACAAGCGTGGAACGTCTATCACAGAAGTACAAATCTTTGCGAAACAAGTTGCGGCAGCCAAACAAGGACAAACAAGAATACAAGTTGACGGCAAAGACTTAGCAAACTTCAACCCTGATTTGACAGACTACTACCTTGAGTCTGTAGATGGAAAAGTTCCCGCAGTCACAGCAAGTGTTAGCAACAATGGTCTCGCAACCGTCGTTCCAAGTGTTCGTGAAGGTGAGCCAGTTCGTGTCATCGCGAAAGCTGAAAATGGCGACATCTTAGGAGAATACCGTCTGCACTTCACTAAGGATAAAGACTTACTTTCTCGTAAACCAGTTGCTGCAGTTAAACAAGCTCGCTTGTTGCAACTAGACCAACCACTTGAATTGCCAACTAAGGTTCCGGTTTACTTCACAGGTAAAGACGGCTACGAAACAAAAGACCTGACAGTTGAATGGGAAGAAGTTCCAGCAGAAAATCTGACAAAAGCAGGTCAATTTACTGTTCGAGGTCGTGTCCTTGGTAGCAATCTTACTGCAGAGTTCACTGTACGAGTGACAGATAAACTTGGTGAGGCTCTTTCAGATAACCCTAACTATGATGAAAACAGTAACCAGGCCTTTGCTTCAGCAACTAATGATATTGACGACAGTTCTCATGACCGTGTAGACTATATCAATGATAGAGATCACTCTGAAAATCGTCGTTGGACAAACTGGTCTGCAAGACCGTCTACCAATCCAGAAGTATCAGCAGGTGTGATATTCCGTGAAAATGGTAAGATTGTAGAGCGGACTGTTGCGCAAGCCAAACTTCACTTCTTTGCAGATAGTGGTACAGATGCACCATCTAAACTTGTTTTGGAACGTTATGTCGGTCCAGACTTTGAAGTGCCTACCTACTATTCAAACTACCAAGCATACGAATCAGGCCATCCATTCAACAACCCAGAAAATTGGGAAGCTGTTCCTTATCGTGTGGATAAAGACATTGCAGCTGGTGATGAAATAAACGTAACATTTAAAGCTGTCAAAGCCAAAGCCATGAGATGGCGTATGGAGCGTAAAGCAGATAAGAGCGGTGTTGCGATGATTGAGATGACCTTCCTTGCACCAAGCGAATTGCCTCAAGAAAGTACTCAATCGAAGATTCTTGTAGATGGAAAAGAACTTCCTGATTTCGCTGAAAATCGTCAAGATTATCAAATTACCTATAAAGGTCAACGTCCAAAAGTCTCAGTTGAAGAAACCAATCAAGTAGCTTCAACAGTTGTAGATAGTGGAGAAGACAGCCTTCCAGTACTTGTTCGCCTCGTTTCAGAAAGTGGAAAACAAGTTAAGGAATACCGTATCCAGTTGACTAAGGAAAAACCAGTTTCTGAGAAGACAGTTGCTGCTGTACAGGAGGAACTTCCAAAACTTGAATTTGTTGAAAACGATTTGGCCTACAAGACAGTTGAGAAAAAGGATTCTACGCTGTATCTAGGTGAAACTCGTGTAGAACAAGAAGGAAAAGTTGGAAAAGAACGTATCTTTACAGCAATTAATTCTGATGGAAGTAAGGAAGAAAAACTCCATGAAGTGGTAGAGGCACCGACAGACCGCATCGTCTTGGTTGGAACGAAACCAGGCACCGCCCTTCCAGAAGATGAAGTGAAGAATCTTGTCCTTAACAGACCAGAACTTGTGGTCGAAGAAGAAACCATTGATTTCAAGGTTCAGGAACGTAAGTCTGATAAGTTGTATCTAGGTGAAACCCGTGTTCTTCAAGAAGGAAAACAAGGAGTCCGTGTTCGCTTGATCGAAGTGGAAAACGGAAAACGCCAACTTAAAGAAACTTATGATAAAGTTGTTGCTCAAGATCGTATCCTAGAAGTTGGAACGCAACCAGGCACCTCTCTTCCAGAAGACGAAGTTAAGAATCTTGTGCTTAACAGACCAGAACTTGTGGTCGAAGAAGAAACCATTGATTTCAAGGTTCAGGAACAAAAGAACGATAAACTTCCAGTAGGTCAAACTCGAGTCCTCCAAGAAGGAAGACAAGGAGTCCGTGTTCACTTGATTGAGGTTGAAAATGGTAAGCGAACTGAAAAGGATAGCTATGATAAAGTTATGGCTCAAGATCGCATCGTAGAAGTCGGTACAGCTGGCGAAACAACCAAACCAGTAGCTCAAGAAGCTAAAAAACCAATCGCTTCAAGTGAATCTAGTCAAATTAACAAAGCGCAGTTACCAAATACAGGAAGTGCGGCAAGTCAAGCAGCAGTAGCAACAGGCTTAGCTCTTCTCGGTTTGAGTGCAGGATTAGTAGCCACTAAAGGTAAAAAAGAAGATTAGAAATTTTGATACCTTCTTTATCATTAAAGACTAGCGAGAAGCTCTTGTCTTAGATAGAAGATAAATCCCTTGGAATATAAGTTTCTAAGGGATTTTCTTTGTATAAAATTGTATAGTGTTATTATCTACCTTATTTTGTAGAGAAAGCAAAAATCCCTAGAAAATGTTTAGGGATTCAATTATTTCATTAAGAACAATTCAACAATCATCTCGATATACATGACAAGGGTTAATAAGAATCCTGCACGCCAGAAAAATTTGATGAATTTAGGATAGTAAAAGCTACGTTTTTTCAAAAGGAAGAAAAAAACGAGAATAATGGCTAGGAGTGAGAGAGCTAGTCCCAGTCTAGGAAGGAAATTATGGGTAAAGGTTTTAGCTGTAATCAGGTAATACTCAAATACCAAGAATGGAAAAGCCAAATCCGCAAAGTTTCGTCCTAGTTTTTTTAATCTAAAAAGTTTGGTTATGATAATGCAGACTACTAAGGTCAGTATCAATAATAAAATAGATGCTAATTTCATTAAAATCATACCCATATTGTATCATAAAAAATCGCTAATGGAAACGAGAAACAGAGGAATTTATAGGAAAGTCAGGCTTTTGAGATTGTAGATGTTTTTTGTTATAATGAAAGTTATGAAATCTTATAATACTTTGAATGATTATTATCGAAAACTATTTGGAGAAAAGACCTTTAAAGTCCCTATTGATGCGGGGTTTGACTGTCCCAATCGTGATGGGACTGTGGCTCATGGAGGCTGTACTTTTTGTACGGTTTCAGGTTCTGGAGATGCTATCGTAGCACCGGACGCGCCTATCCGTGAGCAATTTTATAAGGAAATTGACTTTATGCACCGTAAGTGGCCAGATGTGCAGAAGTATCTGGTTTATTTTCAAAATTTTACCAACACCCATGAAAAGGTGGAAGTTATCCGAGAGCGCTATGAGCAGGCTATCAACGAGCCAGGTGTGGTAGGAATCAATATCGGAACGCGCCCAGACTGTTTACCAGACGAAACCATCGAATATTTGGCTGAGTTATCGGAACGCATGCATGTGACGGTTGAATTGGGCTTGCAGACTACTTATGAAGCAACCTCTGACCTGATTAACCGTGCCCATTCCTATGAATTGTACGTGGAAACGGTCAAGCGTTTGAGGAAATATCCAAAAATTGAGATTGTTTCCCATTTGATCAATGGTTTGCCTGGTGAAACCCATGAGATGATGATTGAAAATGTCCGCCGCTGTGTTACGGATAACGATATTCAAGGAATTAAACTGCACTTGCTTCACCTCATGACAAATACACGTATGCAACGGGATTACCATGAGGGACGCTTACAACTCATGAGTCAGGACGAATATGTTAAGGTCATCTGTGACCAACTGGAAATCATTCCCAAACATATCGTCATCCATCGAATCACGGGAGATGCACCTAGAGATATGCTGATTGGGCCGATGTGGAGCCTCAATAAATGGGAAGTTCTAAATGCTATTGAAACTGAAATGAGACGTCGTGGAAGCGTTCAAGGATGCAAGGTTGTAAAACAGGAGTTTGAAAATGAAAAGACCACTTGAGATGGCACATGACTTTTTGGCTGAGGTAGTAACTCAGGACGATATCGTAGTGGATGCGACTATGGGAAATGGTCATGACACGCTTTTTCTAGCCAAGCTAGCTAAGCAAGTCTATGCTTTTGATATTCAGGAGCAAGCCTTGGAAAAGACGCAAGAGCGTTTGAACCAAGCTGGCCTGACAAATGCCCAGTTAATCTTGCAAGGCCATGAGACACTGGACCAGTTTGTGACAGAAGCCAAGGCAGGAATTTTCAATCTGGGCTATCTGCCGTCAGCTGATAAGTCTGTCATTACCCAACCTCAGACAACGATTGAAGCCTTAGAAAAGCTGTGTCATTTGCTTGTCAAAGGGGGACGGATTGCCATCATGATCTACTATGGGCATGAAGGAGGCGACCTCGAGAGGGATGCTGTCTTGGATTTTGTCAGTCAGTTGAACCAACAAGAGTACACAGCTGCCATTTACCGAACTTTAAACCAAGTCAACAACCCACCATTTTTAGTGATGATTGAAAAATTAGAGAGATATAGACATGGATAAACAATACCTACGTGAAAAGCTGGATGCCATGCGCCAGAATTTTGTTGAATCAACCCACCACGAACGAGCGGTGGGAGTGTTAGACCAAGCGCATATGAGCAAAAAAATGCTTAAAATCAAGAAAAAATTAGTAGCTCTTGAAATGGAACGGTGCCAGAGAAAAATTGAGCACAAAGACTGTTCCAAGATTGACCAAAAAATCAAAGAGCAGAAGGAGATTTTTGAATCTTGTTGTAAAAAAGACTAAGGAGGAATTGCGTGGAATTACTGATTTACCTCATCCTATTTTTACTGGTCTTGATTGTCTCAAGTACAACCAATAAGCTCCTGCCCTTTTTACCTCTCCCTTTGGTGCAAATTCTTTTGGGAATCGTGATTGGTCTCTTTTTACCCAATACCGACTTTCACCTCAATACAGAGTTGTTTTTGGCTCTGGTTATCGGGCCCTTGCTTTTCCGAGAGTCGGAGGAAGCAGATATTACGGCTATTTTAAAACACTGGCGAATCATTGTTTATCTCATATTTCCAGTGATTTTCATCTCGACCCTGAGTTTGGGTGGCTTGGCCCATTTTCTTTGGCTCAGTCTTCCCTTGGCGGCTTGCTTGGCTGTTGGGGCAGCCCTTGGCCCTACGGACTTGGTGGCCTTTGCCTCTCTTTCGGAGCGCTTTAGCTTTCCTAAGCGCGTGTCCAATATCCTTAAGGGTGAAGGACTTTTGAATGATGCATCAGGTTTGGTTGCCTTTCAGGTAGCTTTGACAGCTTGGACAACTGGAGCCTTTTCCCTTGGGCAAGCGAGTAGTTCGCTCATCTTTTCAATCCTAGGCGGTTTTTTAATTGGCTTTTTAACAGCCATGACCAACCGTTTCCTCCACACCTTCTTGCTAAGTGTGAGAGCAACAGATATTGCTAGCGAGCTTTTATTAGAATTGAGTTTGCCTCTGGTGACTTTCTTCCTGGCAGAAGAAGTCCATGTTTCAGGGATTATTGCCGTTGTAGTTGCTGGGATTTTAAAGGCAAGCCGTTTTAAGAAAATTACGCTCCTCGAAGCCCAAGTGGATACGGTGACCGAGACGGTTTGGCATACAGTGAATTTTATACTGAACGGTTCTGTCTTTGTGATTTTAGGGATGGAGTTGGAAATGATAGCAGAGCCTATCTTGACCAATCCAATCTATAATCCCTTACTGTTATTTGTATCTCTTATAGCCCTTACCTTTGTCCTCTTTGCTATTCGTTTTGTCATGATTTATGGCTATTATGCCTATAGGACTAGACGTCTCAAGAAAAAGCTAAATAAGTATATGAAGGACATGCTTCTTTTGACCTTTTCAGGTGTCAAGGGAACGGTGTCGATTGCTACGATTCTTCTGATACCAAGTAATCTAGAGCAGGAGTATCCTCTCTTACTTTTCCTTGTCGCAGGTGTGACGCTGGTAAGCTTTTTAACAGGTCTCTTGGTCTTGCCTCATCTTTCTGATGAACAGGAAGAAAGCAAGGATTATCTCATGCATATCGCTATTTTGAATGAAGTAACGCTAGAGTTGGAAAAAGAGTTGGAAGATACCAGAAATAAGCTCCCTCTCTATGCAGCCATTGACAATTATCATGGACGTATTGAAAATCTCATACTGAGTCAAGAAAATAAGGGGGCTCAAGAAGACTGGGAGGCCTTAAAACTTCTCATCCTCAGTATTGAAAGTGATGGTTTAGAACAGGCTTACGAAGAAGGCAAGATGAGTGAGCGTGCCTATCGAGTTTACCAACGTTATTTGAAAAACATGGAACAAAGTATAAATCGCAAGTTTGCTTCACGTTTGACCTATTATTTCCTTGTTTCCTTGCGGATTTTACGTTTTCTCCTTCACGAAGTCTTTACCTTTGGCAAGACCTTCCGCAGTTGGAAAAATGAAGAATCACAGAAACTCAGAGCCCTTGACTATGACCAAATTGCAGAGCTCTATCTAGAAAATACAGAGATGATTATCGAAAGTTTGGAAAACCTTAAAGGGGTTTATAAGAGTTCTTTAATCAGTTTCATGCAGGATTCTCGTCTCCGAGAAACAGCTATCATCACCAGTGGTGCCTTTGTCGAACGGGTTATCAATCGCGTCAAGCCCAACAATATCGATGAAATGCTGAGAGGCTATTATCTGGAGCGCAAGTTGATTTTCGAATATGAAGAAAAACGATTGATTACGACCAAGTATGCCAAGAAGTTACGACAAAATGTGAATAACTTAGAGAACTATTCATTGAAGGAAGCTGCCAATACCCTACCTTATGATATGGTGGAATTGGTAAGAAGAAATTAATCAAGATTATAAGTGAAGGAGTGTGACATGAAAAAGTGGTGGAAAGAGCTGATAGATAAGCCTTTATTAAAAGCTTTTTTGCATTATTATCAAGCATCAGATAGTGAGTTGACCAGTGTCGCAGTAGCCTACTATTGGTTGATTTCGATTTTTCCCCTGCTTTTGGTAGTGGTTAATATCCTCCCTTATTTTCAGATTCCAGTTTCTAATTTTTTAAAGGTTGTCAATGAATTCTTGCCGGATACCATGTATGATGTGGTCGCAAAGATTATTACAGAAGTGCTGACCCAACCGTCAACAGGCTTATTGAGTTTTGCGGTTTTGTCAGCCCTCTGGACATTTTCAAAATCCATGAATTTCCTACAGAAAGCCTTTAATAAAGCTTACGGAGTAGCAAAAAATCGTGGACTGATTTCCCATCAGCTTATGAGTTTGTTTGTCAGTTTTGGCTTGCAGATTCTCTTTGCCTTGGCTCTCTTTCTGAGTGTTTTTGGCCGTATGCTCCTCAACCTTATCAAAAGCTATTGGAAATCGGATAGTCCTATTTTTGATTATCTGCAAGACCTAACAGGCCCCCTGGTCTATGCTTTGATTTTCGCTATCTTGATCATGCTTTATTATTTCTTACCTAATATTAAGGTCCGACGAATTCGCTCTGTATTACCAGGTAGTGCCTTTGTTTTATTGACTCTGGTCTTACTACTTAATATCTTTTCAGTCTATGTCAACAATTATGTCAATCACCTAGTGGACGTCCGTTTTTTCAGTTCCGTCGTGGTGGTGGTCATGATGTTCTGGTTTATTCTCATCGCTAAGATTTTAATTGTCGGCGCGGTGATTAATGCCAGTGTTCAGAGTTTGAAAGATCCGAGCTTAAGAATAAATTAACTTCATTTTTTATCCATAGCAAAACGCATACTATCAAGTTTTTATAATACCTGATAATATGCGCTTTTTTTGATTGTAAAAATTAATAGATAAACATGGCGTCACCAAAACTGAAGAAGCGGTAGTGTTCTTGGATGGCATGGTGGTAGGCATCTAAGACTAATTCACGGCCTGCAAAGGCAGAAACCAACATAACCAGAGTTGATTTTGGCAGGTGGAAGTTGGTTGAGAAGGCATCCACAACCTTCCATTCATAGCCAGGTTTGATAAAGATATTGGTCCAGCCAGAATCTGCTTGGATTTGCCCATCAAACTTGGAACCAATAGTTTCCAAGGTGCGGATAGAAGTGGTTCCGACAGCGATGACGCGACCACCATTTTCCTTAACAGAGCGAAGGGTGGCAGCAGCTTCCTCAGAAAGTTGGTAGAATTCTGAGTGCATTTCGTGTTCGTCCAGATTGTCAACTGAAACGGGTCTAAAGGTTCCGAGTCCGACATGAAGCGTCAGATAGACTAGATGAACACCCTTAGCTTGGATTTCTGCCAGCAGTTCTTTGGTGAAGTGAAGACCTGCAGTAGGTGCTGCAGCAGAGCCACTTTCCTTGGCGTAAACGGTTTGATAGCGTTCACGGTCATCCAGCTTTTCGTGGATATAAGGCGGTAGCGGCATTTCTCCCAGACTTTCCAAAACTTCTAGGAAAATTCCTTGGTATTCAAAGCGGACAATGCGGCCCCCGTGAGTCAATTCTTCCGTAACAACAGCGCTGAGACGGCCATCACCAAAGCTAACGCGAGTGCCGACCTTGAGGCGTTTGGCAGGTTTTGCCAGAACTTCCCACTCGTCTCCAGCAGTATTTTTGAGCAGGAGAAGTTCCACATGGCCTCCTGTTTCTTCCTTTTGACCATAGAGGCGGGCAGGGAGAACGCGGGTGTCGTTCATAACGAGGGCATCACCAGGTTCCAGCATATCAATAATGGAGTGGAAGTGTTTATCCTGCATTTCTCCCGTCTCACGGTTGACAATGAGGAGTTTAGAGGCATCTCGTTTTTCAAGGGGCGTTTGAGCAATCAATTCCTCGGGTAAGTAGAAATCAAAATCAGCTGTATTCATATATTTGTTCATTCTTTCTAAGTTCTAATCTTATCCATTATAACATGTTTCAAGTTTGGACGCTCTTTTTTTGAAAATTAAACCGTTTTCACTTGACAAAAATTGGTCTATACCATATAATAAATATAGATTGAAACGGAGGATAAAAAGATGAAAGTTATTAAAGTTGAAAACCAAATCGAAGGTGGAAAAGTTGCTTTTGAGATTTTGAAGGAAAAATTAGCCAATGGAGCTCAAACCCTAGGACTTGCGACAGGAAGTAGCCCACTTGAATTTTACAAGGAAATTGTTGAGAGTGACCTTGATTTTTCAAATCTAACCAGTGTCAACCTTGATGAGTATGTAGGCCTTGATGGGGACAACCCACAGTCTTATCGTTACTTCATGCAAGAAAACTTGTTTAACCAAAAACCATTTAAAGAAAGTTTCTTGCCTCGTGGGGTTAAGGACAATGCTGAAGCTGAAGTAGAACGCTACAACCAAATTTTGGCTGACCATCCAGTTGACCTCCAAATCTTGGGAATCGGTCGCAATGGACATATCGGCTTTAATGAGCCTGGTACTCCATTTGACAGTCAAACACATCTAGTCGAACTTGACCAGTCTACTATCGAAGCCAATGCTCGCTTCTTTGACAAGATTGAAGATGTTCCAACCCAAGCCATTTCAATGGGGATTAAAAACATCTTGGATGCCAAGTCAATCCTTCTCTTTGCTTATGGTGAATCAAAAGCAGAAGCCATTGCTGGAACCGTGTCTGGTCCAGTGACTGAGAACTTACCAGCAAGTAGCCTACAAAACCACCCTGATGTGACTATTATTGCAGATGCAGAAGCGCTTAGCTTGTTAGAAAAATAAAAAGTATAAAAACCACTTGCTCTTTGGAGTGAGTGGTTTTTTACTTCAAATGTTCACTATCCTGCTAAAAGAAATTTTTCTGTAAATTCCCGTAACAGTTGTCGATATTTCATATAAAAAGGTATCCAATAGAAAATTATTAAATGTCTGTAAACTGTGATATAATCGTATTGACTATTTTTTATGATACTATACGATTTTTATTAAGACAGTCGATAGTTGTTGATGCTGGAAACCATGATATAACTGGCAATTCCTGACATGTGAAGAAAGGTTGAAATCCAGCCTGTTATATTTGGTAGAAGCATGGTGAGAGATAGAACGATTAAAAGGATATAAAATAGTTTTAATCCTAAATTGAAATTTTTCCATATACTAAACATATTCATCACCCCACCCGTTACAAAAGCATAGCCAATAGCAGAGATACCCAATGCCTGAATTTCTTGATTCTGTGTTAATATATGGAATGCAATTGAAGATATTATCATAGAAGTAATAAAAACTAAAAATACATATTTTGATCCCCTTTTATACTCCAATAGCCCACCAAAAGGAAGGAACATTAAAGTATTTAAAACTAAATGAAACCATATAAACCATACTGGTGCTTCTTTACTTCCATGCATAAATGTACCACTAAAGTATTGCCAACAATAAATTGGCTTTGAATGAAATGCAAATAAGTCATACATTACACTTCCCAAAAAGGTAGTAAGAATTCCTAGCAATAAACAAATTACAACTAAAATACTGACCACAGGGCAAATTTTTATGATTCTTTTCATGTTATAGATTCACTTCTAAATAATACTAATTTTTGCTAATCAATATGTGCCACTATTATATCATTTTCATCTATAAATGTTAATCAATTTTAACAAGATTAAAATTGAAGATAATATAAGTTTATGGCAGTTTTTTCTTGACAATTATTCCTTTTACGTGTAAAATAGAATAGATCTTGAACTTGAAGGGAGTGAAAAAAATGTCTAAAACAGTAGTACGTAAGAATGAATCTCTTGACGACGCACTTCGTCGTTTCAAACGTGCGGTTACTAAAGCTGGTACTCTTCAAGAAACACGCAAACGTGAATTCTATGAAAAACCTTCTGTAAAACGTAAACGTAAATCAGAAGCAGCTCGTAAACGTAAAAAATTCTAATTAGAAATGAAAGGCTGGAGAAATCTAGTCCTTTTTCTTTTAATACTCTTCGAAAATCAAATTCAAACCACGTCAACGTTGCCTTGACGTACTCAAGTACAGCCTACGGCTAGTTTCCTAGTTTGCTCTTTGATTTTCATTGAGTATAAATAAATAATCCAAAGCCTGCAAAAATCTCAAATATCCTACTACAATTTGATATAATAGAGAGAAGAACTCATTTGAAGGAGGAAATGATGTCGGTTTTAGTAAAAGAAGTGATTGAAAAGCTTAGACTAGACATTGTCTATGGCGAACCAGAATTACTTGAAAAGGAAATTAATACCGCGGACATTACGCGACCTGGTCTTGAAATGACGGGCTATTTTGACTATTATACGCCTGAGCGGATTCAACTTTTGGGAATGAAGGAGTGGTCCTATCTCGTTTCAATGTCCTCTCACAACCGTTACCAAGTCTTGAAAAAAATGTTTCTACCTGAGACACCTGCGGTCATTGTTGCTCGTGGTTTGGTGGTTCCAGAGGAAATGTTAAAGGCAGCCAGAGAATGTAAGATTGCTATCTTAACCAGCCGTACAGCGACAAGTCGTTTATCTGGAGAGTTATCTAGTTATCTGGATTCACGTTTAGCAGAACGTACCAGTGTGCACGGTGTCTTGATGGATATCTATGGTATGGGTGTCTTGATTCAGGGTGATAGTGGCATCGGTAAGAGTGAGACAGGTCTGGAACTTGTCAAACGTGGCCACCGCTTGGTAGCTGATGACCGTGTCGATATCTTTGCCAAGGATGAGATTACTCTTTGGGGTGAACCAGCTGAGATCTTGAGACACCTGATTGAAATTCGTGGGGTTGGGATTATCGATGTCATGAGCCTCTACGGTGCGAGTGCTGTCAAGGATTCTTCACAAGTTCAGCTGGCTGTTTACTTGGAAAATTACGATACACATAAGACGTTTGATCGTCTTGGAAACAATGCAGAGGAAATAGAAATTTCTGGCGTATCTATTCCTCGTATTCGTATTCCAGTTAAAACAGGTCGTAATATTTCTGTCGTGATTGAGGCAGCTGCCATGAATTATCGTGCCAAGGAAATGGGCTTTGATGCGACACGTTTGTTCGAAGAACGCTTGACAAATCTCATTGCTCAAAACGAGGTGCCTAATGCTTGATCCAATTGCTATTCATCTAGGCCCTCTAGCCATTCGTTGGTATGCCTTGTGTATTGTTACAGGTTTGATTCTTGCGGTTTATTTGACCATGAAAGAAGCGCCTAGAAAGAAGATCATACCAGACGATATTTTAGATTTTATCTTGATAGCCTTTCCCTTGGCTATTTTAGGAGCGCGTCTCTACTATGTCATTTTCCGTTTTGATTACTATAGTCAGAATTTGGGAGAGATTTTTGCCATTTGGAATGGTGGTTTGGCCATTTACGGTGGTTTGATAACTGGTGCCCTTGTGCTTTATATCTTTGCTGATCATAAACTTATCAATACTTGGGATTTCCTAGATATTGCGGCGCCTAGCGTCATGATTGCCCAAAGTCTAGGCCGCTGGGGTAATTTCTTTAACCAAGAAGCTTATGGTGCAGCAGTGGATAATCTGGATTATCTACCTGCTTTTATCCGTGACCAGATGTATATTGAGGGGAGCTACCGTCAACCGACTTTCCTTTATGAGTCCTTATGGAATTTACTTGGATTTGCCTTGATTTTGATATTCAGACGAAAATGGAAGAGCCTCAGACGAGGTCATATCACTGCCTTTTACTTGATTTGGTATGGTTTCGGTCGTATGGTCATCGAAGGTATGCGGACAGATAGTCTCATGTTCTTTGGTCTTCGAGTGTCTCAATGGCTTTCAGTTGTTCTTATCGGATTGGGTATTTTTATCATTCTATATCAAAATCGAAAGAAGGCCCCTTACTATATTTCAGAGGAGGAAAACTAAATGTTAGAAGTTGCATATATTCTTGTTGCCCTAGCTTTGATTGTCTTTTTAGTTTATCTAATCATTACTGTACAAAAGCTTGGACGTGTTATCGATGAAACAGAGAAGACGATTAAAACATTAACTTCAGATGTGGATGTGACCTTGCATCATACCAATGAATTGCTAGCTAAGGTCAATGTCTTGGCAGATGATATTAATGTCAAGGTGGCAACGATTGATCCACTCTTTAGTGCTGTTGCAGATTTATCTCTATCTGTTTCAGATCTTAATGACCATGCGCGTGTCTTGAGCAAGAAAGCTTCATCAGCTGGTTCAAAAACCATTAAGACTGGTGCAAGTTTGTCAGCTCTTCGTCTTGCAAGTAAATTTTTCAAAAAATAAAAAAGGAGAATTCTTATGGGTAAACTATCCTCAATCCTTTTAGGAACCGTTTCAGGTGCAGCTCTTGCCTTGTTTTTAACAAGCGACAAGGGCAAACAAGTTTGCAGTCAGGCTCAAGATTTTCTAGATGACTTGAGAGAAGATCCTGAGTATGCCAAGGAGCAGGTCTGTGAAAAACTGACAGAAGTCAAGGAGCAGGCTACAGATTTTGTTCTTAAAACCAAAGAACAGGTTGAGTCAGGTGAAATCACTGTAGACAGTGTCCTTGCCCAAGCCAAATCATGTGCTCGTCAAGCGACAGAAGCATCAAAAAATCAATTCAATAATCTAAAAGAGCAATGGCAAGAAAAGGCCGAAACTCTTGATGAATCAGAAGAGATTGTTATTGACATAACAGAAGAATAAACCATCACCATCTCTGGACGGACTATGTGTCTGGGGATGGTGATTTTTTTCTCGTAGCGTGTCTTTGTGGTATAATAATTACTATGCAGAAAAAACCAACGTCAGCCTATGTGCACATCCCATTTTGTACCCAGATTTGTTATTATTGTGACTTTTCAAAAGTTTTTATCAAGAATCAGCCGGTAGATAGTTATTTGGAACATCTGTTAGAAGAGTTTCAATCTTATGATATTCAAAAGTTGCGAACCCTCTACATCGGTGGTGGCACACCGACAGCTTTGTCAGCTTCGCAACTGGAGGTGTTATTGAAGGGATTGACTAAAAACTTGGACCTGTCTGTTTTAGAAGAGTTGACTATTGAGGCTAATCCAGGCGACTTGGATGCGGATAAGATTGCTGTTTTGAAAAACTCGGCTGTCAACCGTGTTTCGCTAGGTGTGCAGACCTTTGATGACAAGATGCTGAAAAAGATTGGGCGCAGTCATTTGGAGAAGGATATTTATGAAAATATCGACCGCCTGAAACTGGCTGGTTTTGATAATATCTCTATCGATTTGATTTATGCGCTGCCTGGTCAGACTATGGAGCAGGTCAAGGACAATGTGGCTAAGGCTATTGGGCTGGATATTCCCCATATGAGTTTGTATAGCTTGATTTTAGAAAACCATACGGTTTTTATGAACCGGATGAGACGAGGGAAATTGCCTCTGCCTAAGGAGGAACTGGAGGCTGAGATGTTTGAGTATATCATCGCAGAGTTGGAGCGAGCTGGTTTTGAGCATTATGAGATTTCTAATTTCTCCAAGCCTGGTTTTGAAAGTCGCCACAATCTCATGTACTGGGATAATGCTGAGTACTATGGCATCGGTGCTGGGGCATCTGGTTATGTTAATAGAGTGCGCTATAAAAATCATGGTCCCATTCGTCATTATCTCAGTGCGGTTGAGGAAGGAAATGCTCGTATTACAGAAGAACACCTGAGTCAAAAAGAGCAAATGGAAGAAGAGATGTTCCTGGGGCTCCGCAAGAAATCAGGGGTCTCTATGGCACGATTTGAGGAAAAATTTGGACGGTCTTTTGATGGACTTTATGGAGAAATTGTCAAGGACTTAGTTCAACAAGGTCTCATGCAACTAGACGGTGACCGAGTTCGCATGACAAAGAGAGGTCTCTTTTTAGGAGATACTGTAGCAGAACGATTTATTTTGGAGTAGAATGATGGGTTTAACTTATCAAATGAAAATGAAAATTCCTTTTGATATGGCTGATATGAACGGTCATATCAAGCTTCCAGATGTGATTTTGCTGTCCCTGCAAGTTTCAGGGATGCAATCGATTGAACTGGGTGTTAGTGATAAGGCCATTTTGGAAAACTATAATCTGGTCTGGATTATCACAGATTATGATATTGAGGTGGCTCGTTTGCCTCGTTTTGCGGAAGAAATCACTATCGAAACGGAAGCTTTGAGCTATAATCGACTTTTTTGCTACCGTCGCTTTACCATTTATGATGAAACGGGGCAGGAGCTCATTCACATGATGGCGACCTTTGTTCTCATGGACCGAGACAGTCGAAGAGTTCATGTTGTCGAGCCTGAGATTGTGGCTCCTTACCAGTCTGATTTTGATAAAAAACTTATCCGCGGGCCAAAGTATGAGTCCTTGAACGAATCAATCAGCAAGGATTACCATGTCCGTTTTTACGATTTGGATATGAATGGTCATGTCAATAACAGTAAATACTTGGACTGGATTTTTGAGGTCATGGGAGCGGATTTTTTGACCCACTATATTCCCAAGAAAATCAATCTCAAGTATGTCAAGGAAGTTCGACCAGGTGGGGTGATTACATCGGCTGTTGAACGAACTGGACTGGAAACCAAGCATGAGATTACAAGTGATGGGGCTACCAATGCCCAAGCAATTATCACTTGGCAAGAAATGAAGAAGGATTAGAGAAAAATATGAAATATAAAGGCTATTTAATTGATTTAGACGGAACCATTTATAAGGGGAAAGATCGAATTCCAGCAGGAGAAGCTTTTGTCCATGAATTGCAAAAGCGGAATATCCCCTATCTTTTTGTAACAAACAATACAACCCGCACTCCAGAGAGTGTTCAAGAGATGTTGGCTCAGAATTTTAATATCGATACGCCCCTATCGACTGTCTACACAGCGACTTTGGCAACGATCGACTATATGAACGACTTGGGGCTTGAAAAGACCGTCTATGTCATCGGAGAAGCAGGGCTCAAGGAAGCCATCAAGGCAGCTGGTTATGTGGAAAAGAAGGAAAACCCTGCCTATGTGGTAGTAGGCCTGGACTGGCAAGTCGACTATGAAAAATTTGCGACAGCAACTCTAGCTATCCAAAAGGGTGCTCACTTTATCGGAACCAACCCTGACCTCAACATCCCGACAGAACGCGGTCTTTTGCCAGGTGCTGGTTCACTGATTACCCTGCTTGAAGTAGCAACACGAGTGAAGCCTGTTTATATTGGAAAACCAAATGCCATCATTATGGATAAGGCGGTTGAGCACTTAGGTTTGGAACGTGAAGAGTTAATCATGGTCGGGGACAACTATTTAACAGATATCCGAGCAGGGATTGACAATGGCATTCCAACGCTCTTGGTGACAACAGGTTTTACCAAGGCGGAAGAAGTAGCAGACCTACCAATCGCACCGACTCATGTGGTTTCTAGCCTTGCGGAGTGGAATTTTGATGAAAACTAAACTGACTTTTTGGGGCTCTATGGTCTTTCTTCTGTCCCTCTCAATCCTTCTGACTATTTATCTAGCTTGGATTTTTTATCCGCTGGAAATTCAGTGGCTGAATTTAACAGATCGAGTTTATCTAAAACCAGAAACCATTCAGTACAACTTTCATATCTTGATGGATTACCTGACCAATCCTTTTAGTCAGGACTTGCAGATGCCTGATTTTCGTTCGTCAGCAGCTGGTCTGCACCACTTTGCGGTGGTCAAGAATCTCTTCCACTTGGTTCAGATAGTAGCTCTAGTGACACTGCCAAGTTTCTATTTCTTTGTCAAAGGGATTGTGAAAAAGGGCTTTTTGTCTCTCTTTTATAAAAGTCTCCTAGCTCTAGTAGTCTTGCCTTTGCTGATTGGTCTTGGGGGAGTTTTGATTGGTTTTGACCAATTCTTTACCCTTTTCCATCAAATTCTCTTTGTGGGAGATGATACCTGGCTTTTTGATCCAGCCAAGGATCCTGTTATTATGATTTTGCCAGAGACCTTTTTCCTTCATGCCTTCCTCCTCTTTTTTGCCCTCTATGAAAGCTTCTTTGGTTTTCTGTACCTGAAAAGTCATAGTAAATAATACTAAAGATATTCTTATTTTGCATAAATCAATTAGGTATGTGATTCGAAACTATTGTCAAGAATGAATTAATCAAATCCAAAAAGAGTTAATCGTTCGCAAACAGTCTATTTTTCTTGAAAAAATAGGCTTTTTTTTCTAAAAATCTCTAGTCAAGCGCTTTATTTTTTTGTATAATAGAATTAGCAAAGTATAGATAAGAAGAGAAAAGCATGATTACACTATTTCTATCACCGAGCTGTACTTCATGTCGTAAGGCAAAGGCTTGGTTAGAAAAACATAAGGTGCCCTTTGAGGAGCACAATATTATGACCAGTCCTTTAACAAGAAAAGAATTGCAACATATTCTTTCCTTGACCGAAAATGGTACTGATGACATCATTTCAACTCGTTCAAAAATTTTTCAAAAATTAGATATTGATGTAGAAAGTATTTCGGTATCGGAATTGCTTCATTTGATTGAGCAGTATCCTAGTCTTTTGCGTCGTCCCATTATTATTGATGCCAAACGTATGCAGATCGGTTTTAATGAAGATGAGATTCGTGCTTTTCTCCCTCGTAGTTACCGTAAGCAAGAACTAAAAGAAGCAAGAATGAGAGCTGGTATTAGTTAATGAACAAACAGTATAGTTACCCACTAGATTTGTCGTGGAGCACTGAAGAACTTGCTTCAGTGCTTTCTTTTTTTAATGATGTTGAAGCTGCCTATGAAGGCAAGGTAGAGGCTAAAAAGTTACTGGACTCCTATAAGGGATTCAAAGCGGTCGTGCCAAGTAAGAGCGAAGAAAAACGTTTGGGACGAGAATTTGAAACAGTTAGTGGCTATTCGCTTTATCGAGCAGTTCAGGCTGCCAAGGAAAAAGGGGAAGGGAAGATTTCTCTTGGAAAGTAAATTTGAATTTGCCAAAGAGCTTGTTAAGAGAGCGGGCCAGTACATCCTTGACCATATGCAGGAAGACTTGCGTGTTGAAACCAAGTCCTCTCCAACAGATTTGGTGACCAAACTGGACAAGGAAGTTCAGGAGCTATTGGTTGGTGAGATTTTGTCTCGTTATCCTGAAGATAAGATTTGTGCTGAAGAAGGTTGTCTGCGAGCCTCGGTTCAAGAGGGCAAGGTTTGGGTTATTGATCCCATTGATGGGACCAATAATTTTGTCGCCCAGCAGGAAGATTTTGCTGTTATGATGGCTTATTTTGAAAATGGCCAGGGACAGTTTGGACTGATTTATGATGTGGTCAAAGGGGATTGTTATCACGGTGGTGGTAAGTTTCCGGTTTGTCGAAACGATAAGCCTCTAGCTCCTTTTAAACCAAAACTACTTGGAGATTTCCTTATTGCAGGGAATAGTGGCATGCTGGAAACCAATGAATGGGGCTTGGCTGATTTGAGTCGTGCGGTCCTCGGTGTTCGTGTCTATGGGAGTGCGGCCATTAGTTTTGCTAAGATTTTGTCAGGGCATTTGTTGACCTATGTCACCTATCTGCAACCATGGGATTATGCTGCTGCTAGTATTTTAGGGGAAAGTCTGGGCTATCGGGTGGTGACCCTATCTGGTCAACCGCTTGATTTTCAAACCAGACAGCCGGTCATGATGCTACCTCTTGAGATGCAGGAGGAAATTCAGTCCTATATTTACGAAAGGAAAAAAACTTAAATGCAATTTCCAGAAGGATTTGTTGAAAAATATGAAGAGATACTAGGAGATGAGGCAAGAGATTTTCTTGCCTCTTTTGAGGAGGAAGCGGTTTCGGCTTTTCGGGTCAATCCTTTAAAAGAAGCGCCAGTTTCCTTTCCTGATGCCATTCCTCAAACACCTTGGGGCCACTATGGTAAGGTTTCAGGGAAATCGTCTGAACATGCTACTGGTTTGGTTTATTCGCAAGAACCTGCTGCCCAGATGGTTGCTCAGGTAGCCCAGCCCAGTCCTGGTATGAAAGTCTTGGATTTGGCTGCTGCACCGGGTGGAAAATCAACTCAGTTAGCAGCCTATCTAGCAGGGGAGGGTCTCCTTGTTTCCAATGAAATTTCAAGCAAACGGGCTAAGATTTTAGTAGAAAACATGGAGCGCTTTGGAGCGACAAATGTCGTGGTGACCAATGAATCTGCTGACCGCTTGGCCAAGGTTTTTAAGGGCTATTTTGACCTCATTGTCCTTGATGCTCCTTGCTCAGGGGAAGGGATGTTCCGTAAGCAACCAGATGCTATGGATTATTGGAGCTTAGATTATCCGAGTCAATGTGCTAGCTTGCAAAGAGAAATTCTGGAAGATGCAGTAAACATGCTAGCTGATGGTGGTCGTCTGGTTTATTCAACTTGTACCTGGGCCCCCGAGGAAAACGAAGAGATTGTCAATTGGCTACTGGAAGAGTATGATTTTGATTTGCTGCCAGTTGAACATATCAATGGAATGGTAGCTGGTATTGACCTGCCAGAAACAGCTCGGATGTACCCTCATCAGTTTAAGGGAGAGGGGCAGTTTGTAGCTCATTTACAATTTAGAGGTGACAATCCAGCTCCTAAATTTAAGGCAAGTAAGAGCAATCTCAGCCGAGAACAAGTTACTTTGTGGCAGGAATTTGCCCAAAAACACCTGAAAATCAATCTAAGGGGAATCTTGCAGACTTTTGGTGACCAACTCTATCTCCTGCCAGAATTTTTGCCAGATTTAGGGAAGCTCAAGATTGCTCGTAATGGACTGCATCTGGGTACCTTTAAGAAGAAACGCTTTGAGCCTAGTTTTGCTCTTGGTCTAGCCTTGAAACCGAGTCAGGTCAAGCAGTCGGTTGAAATTGACCAAGAAGAGTTTGTAAAGTATGTGGCTGGAGAAACTGTTCATCTGGCAGAAAGTCTGCCAAATGGTTGGTACCAAGTTTTGGTTCAAGGCAATGGGTTGGGCTTTGCTAAGGTGACTGGAAATGTTTTGAAAAATTATTTTCCAAAAGGCCTAAGATTCAAGTGAAAATGCTAGTCAAAGTAGCTTGTCTATGTTATAGTGGAAGTATGGATTTTTTTCAAATTGTCTTTCATTTTAAGTCAAAATTGGTGGAGATGGTAACTAAGCAAATTTCTAGTTAAACCAAGCTAATACTCTTCGAAAATCAAATTCAAACCGCGTCAACGTCGCCTTGCCGTACTCAAGTACAGCCTGCGGCTAGTTTCCTAGTTTGCTCTTTGATTTTCATTGAGTATAAGAACTTCAGTTGGCTCCCAATTTTAAAAAAGAAAAACATAAATAAATAGTTGAAAAAATTCACAGCATTCACCATTATTTTCAAGGAGAAAAACAGTGAAAAAAAGGAAAAAACTCGCTCTATCCCTTGCAGCTCTTTTGCTGGCAGGTTCTTTGGCGGGATGTGCTAGCTGGATTGATCGTGGGGAATCCATGACAGCTGTTGGCTCAACGGCTCTTCAGCCCTTGGTCGAAGCAGCAGCAGATGAATTTGGCTCTATGCACATTGGAAAAACAGTTAACGTCCAAGGTGGCGGATCTGGTACAGGTCTGTCTCAGGTTCAGTCTGGAGCCGTTGATGTAGGAAATTCAGACGTATTTGCCGAGGAAAAAGACGGTATCAACGCATCCGCTCTAGTGGACCATAAGGTAGCCGTAGCGGGCTTGGCAGTCATTGTAAACAAAGAAGTTGATGTTGAAAATCTGACAACTGAACAACTCCGTAGCATCTTCACAGGTCAAGTGACCAACTGGAAAGAAGTCGGTGGGAAAGACCTAGCAATTTCCATTATCAACCGCGCGGCAAGTTCAGGTTCACGTGCAACCTTTGATAGTGTTATCATGGATGGTCAATCTGCCGTGCAGAGTCAAGAACAGGATTCAAATGGGATGGTTAAAAACATTGTTTCTCAGACACCAGGAGCCATTTCTTACCTAGCCTTTGCCTATGTGGATGACTCGGTTAAACGCATGAAGTTGAATGGCTATGAGCCGATTGCAGAAAATGTTACAACCAATAACTGGCCTTTGTGGTCTTATGAACACATGTATACCCTAGGTCAACCAAATGAATTGGTGGCAGAATTTCTCAACTTTGTCCTCTCTGATGAAGCGCAAAGTGGAATCGTTAAGGGAATGGGCTATATTTCTGTCAAGGAAATGAAGGTTGAAAAAGATGCTGTCGGAACGGTGACAGCACTAGAAGGGAGTCAATAATGAATCAAGAAGAATTAGCTAAAAAATTGCTTTCTCCCTCAAAGAACTCTCGTCTAGAGAAACTAGGGAAAGGCTTGACCTTTGCCTGTCTGTCTTTGATTGTCATCATTGTGGCTATGATTTTGATTTTCGTAGCCCAAAAAGGTTTGTCGACTTTCTTTGTCAATGGGGTCAACATCTTTGATTTCCTATTTGGCCAAACTTGGAATCCTTCAGGTAAACAATTTGGTGCCCTTCCTATGATTTTGGGTTCCTTTATTGTCACAATCCTATCAGCCCTTATCGCAACTCCTTTTGCCATTGGTGCGGCAGTATTTATGACAGAGGTCTCACCAAAAGGTGCTAGAATCTTGCAACCAGCCATTGAATTGCTAGTCGGGATTCCTTCAGTTGTGTATGGATTTATTGGTTTGCAGGTCGTAGTTCCTTTTGTCCGTAGTATCTTTGGTGGAACTGGTTTTGGGATTCTGTCAGGGATTTTCGTACTCTTTGTCATGATTTTACCGACAGTAACCTTTATGACAACAGATAGCTTGCGTGCGGTGCCTCGTCACTACCGCGAAGCAAGTTTGGCTATGGGGGCTACTCGTTGGCAAACCATCTGGCGCGTGACCTTGAAGGCAGCGCGTTCAGGGATTTTCACTGCAGTGGTCTTTGGGATGGCGCGTGCCTTTGGTGAGGCCTTGGCCATTCAGATGGTGGTCGGAAACTCAGCCGTAGTCCCAACTTCATTGACAACACCTGCTGCGACCTTGACCTCTGTGTTGACCATGGGTATTGGAAATACCGTTATGGGAACAGTTGACAATAACGTTCTCTGGTCCTTGGCCTTGGTCTTGCTCTTGATGAGTTTGGCCTTCAACAGTGTGATTAAATTGATTACGAAAGAAAGAGGAAAGAAAAACTATGCACGCTAAGAAATTAGATAAAATTGCAACAGCTGTCCTCTACTCAATTGCAGGAATTATCGTTGCCATCTTGGCATCCTTGATTCTTTATATCTTGGTTCGTGGTTTGCCCCACATCTCTTGGTCTTTCTTGACTGGCAAATCCTCTTCTTACCAAGCAGGTGGAGGGATTGGAATTCAGCTCTATAATTCCTTCTTCCTTCTGGTTATTACCTTGATTATCTCTGTTCCCTTGTCTATGGGGGCTGGGATTTTTCTAGCTGAATATGCTAAAAAAGGTCCTGTGACCAACTTTGTCAGAACCTGTATTGAAATCTTGTCTTCACTGCCATCAGTGGTTGTGGGTCTCTTTGGTTACTTGATCTTTGTAGTTCAGTTTGAGTATGGATTTTCAATCATTTCAGGTGCTTTGGCCTTGACAGTCTTTAACTTACCTCAGATGACTCGTAATGTTGAAGACAGCTTGAAACACGTTCACCATACGCAACGTGAGGCCGGCTTGGCCCTTGGAATTTCTCGCTGGGAGACAGTGGTCCATGTGGTCATTCCAGAAGCCCTTCCAGGTATTGTGACTGGGGTCGTCTTAGCTTCTGGTCGTATTTTTGGTGAGGCGGCTGCTCTCATCTATACAGCAGGACAATCCGCTCCAGCCCTAGACTGGTCTAACTGGAATATTCTCAGTGTGACTAGCCCAATCTCTATCTTCCGTCAAGCAGAAACCTTGGCTGTCCACATCTGGAAAGTCAATAGTGAAGGTACTATTCCAGATGGAACCATCGTATCAGCAGGTTCTGCGGCCGTGCTCCTCATCTTTATCCTCATCTTTAACTTTGGAGCTCGCAAACTCGGAAGCTACCTACATAAGAAATTAACCGCTGCCTAAAGGAGAAGCCATGTCAAAATATAATTGGGATGAAAAGCATATCATCACCTTTCCTGAAGAGAAAGTGGCCCTCTCTACTAAGGATTTACATGTTTACTACGGTAAAAAAGAATCCATCAAGGGCATCGATATGCAATTTGAAAAAAATAAAATTACTGCCTTAATTGGCCCTTCTGGTTCAGGGAAATCAACCTACCTCCGCAGTCTCAATCGGATGAATGATACCATTGATATTGCCAAGGTAACAGGTCAAATCCTCTATCAAGGGATTGATGTCAACCGTCCAGAAATCAATGTCTATGAGATGCGTAAGCACATTGGAATGGTCTTCCAACGACCAAATCCCTTTGCCAAGTCTATCTACCGTAACATCACTTTTGCCCATGAACGTGCAGGAGTTAAGGACAAGCAAGTCTTGGATGAAATTGTGGAAACCTCTCTTCGTCAGGCTGCCCTCTGGGATCAGGTCAAAGACGATTTGCACAAGTCAGCCTTGACCCTATCAGGTGGTCAGCAGCAACGCCTCTGTATCGCTCGTGCTATCTCTGTTAAACCAGATATCCTCTTGATGGATGAACCAGCGTCAGCTTTGGATCCGATTGCGACAGCTCAGCTGGAAGAAACCATGCTGGAATTGAAGAAGGACTTTACCATCATCATCGTGACCCACAGTATGCAGCAGGCTGCGCGTGCTAGTGACTGCACAGGATTTTTCTACTTGGGTGACTTGATCGAGTACGATAAGACCTCTAATATTTTCCAAAATGCCAAATTACAGTCGACCAATGACTACGTAACAGGACACTTTGGATAGAAAGGAAACAGTATGACAGAAGCGATTTTACAGGTTTCTGACCTGTCCGTTTACTACAATCAAAAGAAGGCCTTGAATAGTGTTTCCCTATCTTTCCAACCTAAGGAAATTACAGCCTTGATTGGTCCATCTGGATCAGGGAAGTCAACCCTCCTCAAGGCTATCAACCGCATGGGAGATCTCAATCCAGAGGTGACCACAACTGGTTCAGTGGTATACAACGGTCACAATATTTACAGCCCACGTACAGATACAGTTGAATTGCGGAAGGAAATTGGTATGGTTTTCCAACAACCAAACCCCTTCCCTATGTCTATCTACGAAAATGTTGTTTACGGGCTTCGTATCAATGGAGTGAAGGACAAGCAGGTTCTTGATGAAGCGGTAGAAAAAGCACTACAACGAGCTTCTATCTGGGATGAGGTCAAGGATCGCCTGCATGATTCAGCTATCGGGCTTTCAGGCGGACAACAGCAACGTGTCTGTGTTGCCCGTGTCTTGGCAACCAGCCCTAAAATCATTCTTTTGGATGAACCTACTTCAGCCTTGGACCCTATCTCGGCTGGTAAGATTGAGGAAACCTTGTATGGTCTAAAAGATAAATACACCATGCTCTTGGTTACGCGTTCCATGCAACAAGCCTCTCGTATTTCTGACAAGACAGGATTTTTCCTAGATGGAGATTTGATTGAGTTTAACGATACCAAGAAGATGTTCCTAAACCCACAACACAAGGAAACAGAAGATTATATTTCAGGAAAATTTGGATAAGGAGATAAATGATGTTACGTTCTCAATTTGAGGAAGATTTAGAGAAATTGCACAATCAGTTCTACGCAATGGGACAGGAAGTGTTATCCCAAATCAATCGAACAGTGCGTGCCTTTGTTACGCATGATCGTGATTTGGCCAAAGAAGTCATCGAAGACGATGCAGAAGTGAACGAATACGAAGTGAAATTAGAGAAGAAATCATTTGAAATGATTGCTCTTCAACAACCGGTTTCTCAGGACTTGCGTACAGTTCTAACCGTCTTGAAGGCTGTATCTGACTTGGAACGTATGGGTGACCATGCCGTTTCCATTGCAAGAGCAGCCATTCGTATGAAGGGGGAACAACGCATCCCGGCTGTTGAAGAAGAAATCAAGAGAATGGGTCGCGATGTCAAGAACTTCGTCGAAGCAGCCCTTGAACTCTATCTCAATGGTTCAGTGGATCAGGCCTATGAAGTAGCAGCAATGGACGAAAAAATCAACCATTACTTTGATAGCATTCGTGACTTGGCTACAGAAGAGATCAAGAAAAATCCTGATGCCATCGTTACAGGTCGTGATTATTTCCAAGTGATTGCCTTCTTGGAACGTATTGGAGACTATGCTAAAAATATCTGTGAATGGGTTGTTTACTTTGAAACAGGTAAGATTGTAGAATTATAAAGTATTTAAATAATAAAATTACTGTGAAAGCTTACTTTTTAATATAGTAAGCTTTCGTTGTATTGATGGTTTACTTTGTCAGAGGTTAATAATGAACTACATACAGAATATATGAAGGCACAAGTTATGTAGATTTTGGTGAGTTTGAAAGAATTATAAAATCTGATGTTAACTTGGGTTATGAGGTGTTCGTAGTTGATACCTTTTCTAAGATAAAATATGGCAGAAAATATAATGCTAATGACTACAATGACACCTATGAAGTGATGGAAAAATACTATGATTTGATAGATAAGTATGGTTGCACATTTATTATGATGTACCATACAAAAAAGGATTCATTAGTGAAAAGTTTAAGCGAAAAGGTCATCGGTTCACAGGCATTATCTGGTTCAGTAGATACTATTATAGCCATAGATAAAGCATCTGAATTTGACACCGAATTCAACTCGGATGTTACAAGCAGGATCTTTGAGTCAAAGATATATCAGGTTAAAATTCGTCCGTTAAAGAAGATTTTAGAGCTTGACAAGATTGATCCAATAGAAACGCTTGAACCGTCAATTCAAAGATTAGTGCAGGTCATGCCTAAATTAAAAGAAATCGAAGGAACAATCGTAGATATTTGTTCCAAAATCAATTTAGAAATTGAGGAATTGCAAACTAAACAAGAGGAGATAATCAAGAAACATAATTCATTAGCAGTTCAGTATGCGGAATTGGAACATTTAAAAAATAGCATGAATGAATATTTCGGAAGAAATAAAGCAGAGAAAAAAGAATCAGTTATTGGTGCGATTAAGAGTCAGCAGATCGAATATATGGATAAGCATAAAGAAAAGAAAGAAGTAAGCAAAGAAGTTGAACGATGAATTATGATTGGTGCGGTCTTAGGTCTATACCAATTTTTTTTGGTATCCGATTTATTTTTGCAACTATATATAGTATGTGTTATAATATAATGTATAAAAAATCCATTTTTATGGAATAAGGAGAAATAAAAATGAAATTTAACTACAATGGATTGTGGAAGTTGTTGATAGATAAGAATATGAAGAAGAAAGATTTAATTGATGAGACAGGAATATCACCAACAACGATATCAAAGATGGTTAAAGGTGATGCAGTATCTCTTTCTGTAATCGGTAAAATTTGTGAAGAATTAGGCGCAGATATAGGGGATTTGATTTGTATTGAAAAAGACATAGAGGACGATAAATAAATGGCATTTACAATTGATGTAGATGAGGGAAAATGGAGCAAAAAAGTTCTGGAAACCCTCCTTATTGATAGAACTACGAATAGAAATATTATCTGGGGAACAGATGAGTATGAGATATTAGGTAAAGAGTACTATTCTCACTATCCTATTCTTTTTAGCCTTATTACTGGTGATAATTTAAATGTTATTCAACCTAGAATACTAAAGACTAAGGAAAGTCAAGGAAATAGAACAAAGGAAAAAGCTGAGGTATTTACACCTAGCTGGGTTTGTAATGCTCAAAATAATCTGGTTGACAATGCATGGTTCGAAAAAACTTCTGTTTTTAATATAGAAAATGGAAAGTCATGGATTGCAACAACAGATAAAATAGAATTTCCACATAAAAAGAGCAAAACTTGGAAAAAATACGTTGATGAAAGAAGACTTGAAATAACTTGTGGAGAAGCACCTTATTTAGTGAGTAGATATGATACTGTAACTGGCAACCCCATAGATTTATATGAAAGAATTGGTATCTTAGATAGGAAAATGAGAGTAGTAAATGAAAATGCTACTAGTGAAGATGAATGGCTTAAATGGTCAGAAAGAGCGTTTCAAAGTGTTTATGGTTTTGAGTTCCAAGGGGACAGTCTGCTTATAGCGAGAGAAAATTTACTAATTTCGTATTGTGACTATATGCAAGAAAGACTTAAAAGGGAACCGGAAGAGAAAGAGCTTTTAAGGATAGCCAAGATAGTCTCGTGGAATCTATGGCAGATGGATGGTCTAACATATACTATTCCATATAGAGAACCGACTGAACCAAATGAACAGATGACACTGTTTGAATTTATGAAAAAAGAAGAAAATGCTTTTTGTATTATAAAAGATTGGCGAGCAAGAAAAAATATCATTTTTCAAGACTTGCTAAATAAAGAGGATTATGCAAATGAAAGAAAATAAGATTGAAGCTATAGATATACTGGATAGGATTATCATTGGTCGTGTAGAGCCCCATATCTACGCATTTACGACAAATACAGTACCAAATTATTTAAAGGTTGGCGATACATACAGACCAGTATCAAAAAGATTAAACGAATGGAGAGAATTTTTCCCAGATCTTGAAAAAAAATATGAGAATAAAGCCACAATTGATGAAGAAACTTATTTTAGAGACTATGCCATTCATCAATATCTTGAGAAAGACTTAAACAAAGAAAGATTAAAGCAAGCTGATTTAGAAGATGACATCTATTACAGTAAAGAATTTTTCAAAGAAACAGAAATAGAAGATATTGATAATGCAATCGAAGATATAAAGGAAAATTATCGAGCTAATTCAAGCAAATATGAATACTATAGTTCAAAGAATAGACTGCCCCAAACATATCATTATGAGAGGGGGGAAAATTGGGATTTAAGACCAAACCAAGAAGCTGCTGTAGATAGATTTATTAATGCTGTTAAAAATGGGCGAAGAAATCTACTAATGTATGCCGTTATGCGTTTTGGAAAATCGTTTACTTCACTTTGTTGTGCTTTAGAAATGAAAGCTCAAACTGTCTTAGTAGTGTCAGCTAAAGCAGATGTTAAGGATGAATGGAAGAAAACCGTTGAAAGTGCAGGAAACTTTTCAGAGTATGTTTTTATAGAATCATCTGATTTATTAGCTAGAGAGAATGTGATTTCTGAAAAACATTCAGAAGGCAATAAAGTAGTTATATTTCTAACTCTTCAAGATCTTCAAGGGGATAGCATTAAGGATAAACATAAGGAGCTTTTTGAAGAACAAATTGACCTTCTTATTGTTGATGAAACACATTTTGGTGCAAGAGCAGAATCCTTTGGTAAAATTTTAAAAAATGCTGGTTATGATAAGACTGATGAAAAGAACATAAGTAAACTTGAAGATGAAAATATAGATTTAGTAGACGCTGATATTGAAATTAAAAAAATCAACGCAAAAATAAGATTGCATTTATCAGGAACACCTTATCGCATTTTGATGGGAAGTGAATTTGAAAAAGAGGATATTATTTCTTTTGTTCAATTTTCTGATATTGTGAAAGAGCAGGAAGAATGGGATAGGAAACATCTTAATAATGATAATAATAATGTAAATGAATGGGACAATCCATATTATGGATTTCCTCAAATGGTTCGTTTTGCCTTTAATCCTAACGAATCTTCTCGTAAAAAAATGGAAGCTTTGAGAAAAAGTGGTGTTAGCTTTGCTTTTTCAAAATTATTTGAACCGATTTCTATTAAAAAAGATGCGAGTAATCAAGGACATAAGAAGTTTATAAACGAGTCTGAAATTTTTGATTTGCTTAAGGTCATTGATGGAAGTAAAGAAGACGAAGAGTTATTAGGATTTTTAGATTATGACAAAATCAAAGAAGGCAAGATGTGTAGACATATGGTTATGGTTTTACCTTATTGTGCTTCTTGTGATGCTATGGAAGAACTTATTAGAACAAATAAAGATATATTTAAGAACTTAAACGAATATGAAATTATAAATATTTCAGGTGTAGAAGCTAGAAGAGAGTATAGTAAGCCTGATGATATTAAGAGAAAAATTAAAGAGTGTGAAGAAGAAAATCAAAAAACATTAACACTGACGGTAAATAGAATGCTAACAGGCTCTACTGTAGAACAGTGGGATACCATGCTTTATTTTAAAGATACAGCCTCCCCTCAAGAATATGACCAATCTATTTTTAGGTTGCAAAATCAATATGTTAGAACCTTATCTAGTGAAAAAGGATTTATCAAAGAGAATTTGAAACCGCAGACTTTGTTAGTTGACTTTGATCCGAATAGATTGTTTAGAATGCAGGAGCAAAAGTCTCTTATTTACAATGTAAACACAGAAGAAAATGGAAACAGTAAGCTGAAAGAAAGAATTGTAGAGGAGCTTCGCATTTCACCGATTATTATGATGAATCATAATAAGATTAAACAGGTAGATGCTACAAATATTTTGGAGGCGGTAAGTGAATACAACAACAAAAGAAGCGTTTTAGATGAGGTAGTTGATATACCTGTTGATTTAGCTCTTTTAAATGATGCTGATATACGAAAAGTGATAGAAAGTCAGGCTGAATTTAATTCTAAAAAATCATTGACAATAGAAACAAATCAAGGAGATGGTGATGATTTGGATATTGAAGAGAAGGCAGACGAGAATAAAGCAAATGAATATAAAAAAGATAAGTCGAGTGAGGATTATTCTGGAACAAAAACAGATGATGAAGTTAAAAAGCTAGAAAGTCAGATTAAGACGTATTATCAAAGATTACTTTTCTATTCTTTCTTAACAAAAGATAAGGTATCTTCTTTAGATGATATTTTAAATACATTGGAAAAACATGATAACCAAAGAATTGCAAGTAACTTATATTTAGATAGAGTTGTTCTGCAAAAGATTAGCGATATGATGGATCCGTTTAAGAGAAGTAGTTTGGATTATAAAATTCAAAATATATCTATGCTTGCATCAGATGAAAGGCTTACTCCTCTTGACAGGGCGATGACCTCAATTAAAAAATTTAATCGAATGTCAGAATCTGAAGTTATCACTCCTTCAAAAGTGTGTGATGAGATGGTAGCATTACTACCGGAAGAGAGTTTAAGAGAAATAGTAGATAAAGAGGACAAGTTACTGGATATTGCAAGTAAATCAGGAGAATATGCAGTATCTTTATATAAGAGATTAACAACAGAACTTGGATATTCCCACAAAGATGTAGAAGACATTATTTATTCAATTCCTACATCATCAATAGCTTATGAATTTACGAGAAGATTCTATGAAATATTGAATTTGAATGTAGATAATATAGCGAGTGGGTTTAATGCGTATGATTTGATTGAAGTGAAAGATGAAAATGGAGAAGTAGACTATAAAAAAATTAATGATTTGCTTAAACAAAATAGACCATTTAGCAAAATTAGTGTAGAAGATGCAATAAAGGAAGGTGAGACTAAAGTGAAATTTGGAGCAGTAATTGGAAATCCTCCTTATCAAATAAGTGATGGTGGAGCACAGGAAAGTGCGAAACCAATTTACCATCAGTATGTATTTTTATCAAAAGAATTAGAACCAGAGAATATTTCTATGATAATTCCGTCTAGATGGTTTTCTGGAGGGAAAGGACTTCAAAAATTTAGAAAAGAAATGTTGAGTAATAAAAGAATAAAAACACTTGTTGATTTTGAAAATTTTAGGGATGTATTTCCTGGAGTTGATTTAGCAGGTGGAGCTTGCTATTTCCTTATAGATAATGCACATTTTGGAAAAGCTGTAATCGTAAATAAAAGCTCAGAGGGGGCAAATAGTTCTGAACGAAGTCTTGATGAATTTGATATATTTATAAGACAGAATTTGGCTGTAGACATAGTAAAGAAAGTTTTGAAACAAAATACTAAATTTCTTAATGATAGAGTTTCATCAAGAAAGCCTTTTTCACTACCAACAAATTATAAACCAAAGGAATCGGGAGTCCCTTGTTGGTTTATACAGAGAATTGGGAAAAAATATGCAAGTAATTCAGATGTTGTAGATAGATTTAATATGTTGGATAAATGGAAGCTTTTAGTGCCTAAATCGCCTATTGCAGGACAAACAGATTTTTCCAAACCAGTTCAGTTTTATTATGATGGTAATACCATAATTGCTAAACCAGGAGAGTGTTGTACTGAGTCTTTTATTGTTTTAGGAGCATTTGATACTGAGGAAGAAGTATTATCATTTAAAACATATATATTTAGTAAAGTTGTGAGATTTTTATTATTACAAGCTGTGGTATCTCAGGATGTAACAAAGAAAAATTATTGTTTTGTCCCTGATTTGATTCATTATAATCAAAACTATACAGATGAATTTTTAAGAAGGATTTGGAAAATAAATGATGATGAATGGAGTTACATCGATTCTCGAATAAGATGATATTTTACCAGTTAAATAGTATGTACAAAAGCAAAAGATATTTAAAAACTCAAGAAAACATATAATGAGGAATATAAAAATGAGCGTACAATCTGAATTAAAAAAATTCAATGATAAAATCAGAGCAGATTTTGTGACAAAAAAGAATTAAGTGAGAAGAGAGATATATTGCTTGGGAAACTGAGGAATAACGATGATTTACCTTCATTTAAAGAACTGAATCAAGGTAGTTATGCAATGTGTACAGGTATCGAACCTGAAGATGACAACGAATATGACATTGATGTAGCTTTAAGATTTTCTGCAAATAAGGATGATTATGATCCAATTGAACTAAAAGAAAAAATTTGTGAAATTCTAAAAAATCATACAGACTACGGTGCTGAAATTAAGAAACCGTGTGTTACAGTTACTTACAAAAAAGATGGTGAAGCCAAATTTCATGTTGATTTAGTTACTTATCTTCATGCTGATAAAGATGATGAAAATAGTCAATTGTATATATCCAAAGGAAAAAACAAAGACTCACAAGAATGGGAAGAGGCAGATCCTAAAGGATTGGTTGACTACATAAACGATAGTGTGGAGGTTGGAGAAAAAAGAAATCAATTTAGAAGAGTTGTTAGATATTTAAAGAAATGGAAAAATATAAAATTTTCAAATACTGGTCATGCTAATCCACCTAGTATAGGTATCACGTTGATTGCTGATAATTTTAATTATTATGAAGAAGATGACTTAAATTCTCTAATTGATGTTGTAAATACCATAGTTAATAAGTTTAGCTATGTTAGGACAAATGAATATGGAAGGTATATGTATAGAATATCTTTATCGTTACCATATATCTTAAAGTTTAAATTTGGTAATGATGTTTTTGAAAAAATGAGTGATGCTCAGATGACAGATTTTAAGGATAAAATTGAAAAATTAAAAAAAGATCTCGTAGAAGTCAGAGATGAAGCAGATGAACTAGAACAATATAAGAAATTAAATAAAATTTTTGGAGATGATTTTGAAATACCTGAAGCAAAGAATTCAGCTAAAAAACAATTTGATTATATTCCAGCTTCTAGTGCTTCTGGAATGGAGTAATTAATGGTGAACTACACTGATATTAGCAATGTTGTATTGGATAATAAGCATATTTCTGAATCATATGTTAGGCAAAATGAAATATTTAATGGACAAAGTTATGCTTGGATTATTAGATGCAAGCTTGATGTATTGAAGAAGTGGATACCTATTGTAATAGGTATCCCTGATGATTGGAAATTAAATTTGTTTGATTTCTATTTGATTGATGAATTGCCGTTTATACCTCATATAGATAAAAAAGGAAATTATGCTTATTTGATTTAGAAGGTAAAATAATTTATCCGGAATTTGCAGGGCTTTTTAAGCAATGTGTTTTAAAGGCGAAAGAGTTAATTGAAGATGGAATTTCAGGTAAAAATAAAGAGGATTTTATAAAGGAATTTGATTCGTATTTTGCACTGCTCAGTGATATATCTATTGCTCATGTATCATTGCCAACTGAGAAGAAAGATACAAATATAAAATTTTGTGAAATAGCATCGAAAAGTAAACGAAGAAAGAATGAATCGTTTGCAGCGTATATAAAAAGAAAAAAAGATGTAAAATATTTTGCTTCTACCAATCAAAAAGATTTTGATACTTGGGGGAAAAAAGGTACACAAAAAAACGGCATATATCTTTACATTAATCCACTTGAGTATATATATCCTCCTAATATTTTTGATTATAAGCTTGATGAGTTCTTAAATAGACTATTGAGTTTTATAGACTTTGAGTGTTTCAATAAATTAGAAGGTAAATGCAGTAATAAATTAATATTGGTTTTTGAAATAAAACAAGATGATAATGCAGTAAATACTTGCGGATTTATGGTTGAGAATCCAAAATTTTTAGCAAAAAATAAAGTTCAACTCGTATCTTTTACCAGAATAATCCCCCTTTCAATTCATAGACTAGATTTAGATTATTTATCTAGTAGAACTTCTTTTTTGCAAAATGATATTGTTAATAAATCTATTTTATTGATTGGATGTGGCTCTATTGGCCTATGTATTTCATGATTTAATTAAATCAGGGTGTAAAAACATAACACTCGTTGATAACGATATATTAAAACCAGAAAACGTATTTAGGCATTTTCTTGGGATAGAATCAACTTATGGTTATAAGGCAGTATCTTTAGTTAACTATGCAAAGAGGACATTGCCAGAAATAAATGCAAAAGCAATTTCGGAAAAAATAGAAGATGCAATAATTGATTGTGATTTAAATTTTGATGATTTTGATTACATTGTTTCTGCCACTGGTAATCACACGCTAAATATATGGTTGAATAAATATCTATTGGAAAATAAAATTCTGAAAACAGTATTTTATATATGGAATGAACCTTTAGATATAGGTTGCCATGTTGCGAGAATTAATATTAAAGACGGAAATGATTATCGAGATATTTTTACTATCAATCATGACGGAATACTAGATTTATCTTCATACGTTAAAAATGGACAAGCTTTTGCTAAAACGTATTCTGGATGTAATGGTACATTCATACCTTATGGCTCAACGTTATCAGTTGAAAGTTCGATTTTGTTTATGGAATTATTTAAGCGAGAGATAGATGGCAGGGTAAGCAATAATGTTATTACTTCTAAAAAGGGAGATGATTACTATCTTACTAAGGAAGGTTTTCTTGTTTCGGATAGATATATAAATCAAAAAGAAAAATATCTAGAAGTATCATTATGTGATTTAGGAAAGGATGATATATAGGGGTGAGCAATGATATTGAGATTATTGTAAATAAGAGAAAAATCAAAGTATGCCACAACATAACACATACCTTACTTGAATACATGCAAAAAGGCTTTTTCTCAAAGGAAGCTGGTGGGATTTTGATAGGCAAAGAAAATAAATCTAATGAAAATATAATAATTAATCATATAACTGTTCCGATGCCTAGAGATGAAAGGAAACACAACAGATTTATAAGAAAAGATAAAAGGCATATAGAATTGTTTGAAAATCTTTATAAAAAAAGTGATGAGACTCTCAGATATATAGGCGAGTGGCATACTCATCCTGAAGCAATACCTAATTTTTCATGCATAGATTTAAAAAATTGGAAGAAGATCAGCAAGGATTCAAAGGGGGATGTTAAATTTTATCATATAATAGTAGGATATGAAGCCATTAGAATGTGGGAAATAAATAATACATTACAAGTTAGATTAATAAATACTGTTTTCTGGAAGGATGTGGGTGGAAATTGAGAGTGAAAAAATATATAAAGAACTTTATATTAGATTCAGCAAGAGAATTAATGCAAATATTCTCTCTGATTATTTGTTTAATAGCTCCAACGATTGTTAATCTGGCTGGAATAATTAAAACACTTTTGGGTGATGTGAGCCCTACGATAGAAAATGCAAAATATTATTATTTAATGATTTCTGGGAATTGGACTATGGGATGTCTAATTGCAGTATATGTTTTATTTTATGTCATTAGAAAATCAAATAAAGAGAAAATTTATAATAAAGGGAACATTTATCACAATAAACCATATTGCTGGTATTGGTTGTGTTCAAAGATACTAGGATATGAAAAATGCAACTTAATCTTAGTGCCAATATATACTCAATATAAGTTGATTCTTAAAGACACCTTTGAAGAATATCCTTTTGAAGAAAGTGTTTTTCCACAGAAAGAATACCAGATTAATGTTGAAAGAAAAATGAATGAAACAAATACTAACTCTAAAGATATTAATTTAATAATACAAGATACTTATCCTATCTCTTACAACCAAATACCTTCCAATTTTAAAACCAATATGACTATTTCGGTGAAAAGAGATTTTTTAAGATTTGGTGAGAGAGTATATTCTAAAGAACTTGTTGATACTATTGTTGAAGAGATAAGAGAATTAAGCGATGGTGTAACCCTTAATATTTTTTCAACGACGAATCCTAAAAATACATTTGAAATTGTTAAAAAAGCTATATCTCTTGCGGAAAGAGGTAATGTTAAACATGTTAATGTATTTCAACAAAATAAGGATGGAGAAAGAATTTTTGCTAATAAACCTCATAAAGTTATGTAGGTGTTTTTCAACAACATGAATTTCATGCTTGCAAAAAATCGGATAAACAGAAATAAATTGGATAATAAGTCTAAAATCGATAATAAAACCTTGATTTTATGCCATTTATACAAAACGAAATCAATGGACATATTGAATTAGGTGAATCGGCTTTAGAAGCTTTAGTGCGAGAGTTTTATGAAGAAACGGGAATCGAAGTGAGAGTGGAAAAACTCTTAAATGTTTATACAAAATATTCAGATAGTTATCCGAATGGTGATGAGGCTCAAGTTCTTACAATTTTGTATTTAGTTTCGTCTGAAACTTCTATCTCTACAAATTTTTTTACAAGAGATGAAACTTTAGAATTAGGATTTTTTGATCATAGGGACATATAAAATATTACAATTGTAAACCAGCAACATCAAGATATGATAAATGATTTTTTTGAAAATAAGTTCCCAATAGATAGATAAACTAAGCACTGAATTTCTATTTTTTGTAGATATATTTTATGAAAATGCAAAAAAACACTTGACAAGTATCTTGGATAGAGTTATAATTATACAAAATTAACAGAAAGGTTGTTTATTTATGAAATCAAAAAAATGGATATTTGTTTTATGTAGTTTTCTTGCAAGTTTCTTCTTAGTAGCTTGCCAGTCAGGTTCGAATGGTTCTCAGTCAGCTGTTGAAGCCATTAAGCAAAAGGGGAAATTAGTTGTAGCGACCAGTCCTGACTATGCACCTTTTGAATTTCAGTCTTTGGTTGACGGGAAAAATCAAGTAGTCGGTGCGGATATTGACATGGCCCAAGCTATCGCTGATGAACTTGGGGTTAAGTTGGAAATCTCAAGTATGAGTTTTGACAATGTCTTGACTAGTCTTCAAACTGGGAAGGCTGACCTAGCGGTTGCAGGAATTAGCGCTACTGACGAGAGAAAAGAAGTCTTTGATTTTTCAATCCCGTACTATGAAAACAAGATTAGTTTCTTGGTTCGTAAGGCTGATGTAGAAAAATACAAGGATTTAACTAGCCTTGAAAGTGCTAATATTGCCGCTCAAAAAGGGACTGTTCCAGAGTCTATGGTCAAGGAACAATTGCCAAAAGCTCAATTGACTTCCCTAACCAATATGGGTGAAGCTGTCAATGAATTGCAGGCTGGAAAAGTAGATGCTGTTCACATGGATGAGCCTGTTGCCCTTAGTTATGCTGCTAAAAATGCAGACCTAGCTGTTGCAACCGTCAGCTTGAAGATGAAGGACGGTGAAGCCAATGCCGTTGCCCTTAGAAAAAATAGTGCTGATTTGAAAGAAGTGGTGGACAAGGTCATCCAAAAACTCAAGGATGAAGGAACCTACCAAAGCTATCTTGAAAAGGCAGCAAGCCTAACAGAAGTTGAAGAATAAGAAAAAGCAGAGTTGGAAGTCAATCCAATTCTGCTTTTAAATAGTTTAAAACATTTTCCAGATTGTCTAAGGACACCTTGGCAAATTGATAAGGACAGGCACCCAAGTATGCCTCTTCAAAGAAGTCCAAGCCCAGTTGACTGTGTTTGAGACTGGCAATTTTAGCATACTGTCGTAGGTCTAGCAATACACCATCGTGAAGAGGAAAGTGAGGAAGGGGGCAAGGGAGTTTAGCTAACCTTTCCTCGATTTGCTTCTGGTAAGCTTCCTGATTGGCCAAGCGAGCCAGACGATTTTTCTCAAACAATTGACTGTCGATATAGAGTGACAGGGCCTTTTGCATGATGAGATTGCTGTCGTAGTCTAGGATATTTTTGTAGGCCACAAAGGCTTCCTTGATAGCATTTGGCAGAATGAGTGCCGTAATCCGCAAGGCTGGAAAGAGGCTGGTTGAGAAGGACTTGATGTAAATGACCCGCTCCTCTGTATCCAGATAGTGGAAGGTCTGGCCCTTCTTGGAATCCAAATCACCCAGATAGTCGTCCTCTACGATATAGACACCATACTTGGCAGCTAAGTCAAGAATAGCTCGTTTGTCCTGCTCAGAATAGGAATGTCCCAGAGGATAGTGAAAGCGAGGAATGGTATAGAAAAACTTGATCTTTCCTGTCTTGAAATGGCGCTCCAGCTCCTCCAAGTCAATCCCATCAATGCCTCGTTCAATCGTTTGATAGTCTAGACCCTGAGCAATCAAGAGACGGTTCATTCGATGGTAGGTCGGCTGTTCCACCAAGATTTCCTTGCCTTGGCTCGGAAAGGAAATTTGAGAGAGAATAAAAAGGGCTTGTTGGGTTCCAGAAGTCAATACCAGTTGGTCAGCCTTGCAGTAGAGAGCTTGGTCAAAGAGGAGTTTATGAATGGATTGTCTTAAGTCTTCTAAACCTTCTTGGTTGTCATAGTAGTTGAAGAGGTAGTTTTCTCGGCCAATTAAGGTTTCATTGACACAGAGTCGGAAATCATCATAGGCGCTCGCATGTTCGTATGTAACCTCAATTTCTAGGTCCTGGTGTTGCCCTTGTTCTAGGACATAGTAGCCACTCTGGGGCTTAGCATAGAGGTATTGTTCGTGCCGTAATTCCAGCAGGGCTCGTTGGACAGTATCCTTGCTACAGTGAAAGTCAAGGCTTAGTTGACGGATAGAAGGCAGGCGGCTTCCCGTCGGAAAGCGTCCAGACTCGATACTATTTTTCAGATAAGATACGACCTCTTGGTACTTGCTTTGTTTCTTCATTCCAGACCTCCCTTGATTTTGTTACATTGTACCTTTTTTTTTCCTTCTTGGCAATGTCTAGAGTGTTTATATCGTTCACATCTAGGGGCAAATGTGGTATACTTAGGAGTAAGATTTATAGTATAACAGACAAGAAAGTGAATGGATAAGAACGTGCAGGAACCAGTGAAATTATTTCAATACAATACCCTTGGAGCTTTGATGGCAGGCCTTTATGGTGGTACCATGACAGTAGGAGAATTGCTGGAGCATGGTGACCTTGGTTTGGGAACCTTGGATTCCATTGATGGAGAATTGATTGTCTTGGATGGCAAGGCTTATCAAGCCAAAGGCTCAGGAGAACAACCGGAAATTGTAGAAGTGTCACCAGATGCCCTTATTCCTTACGCTGCAGTAGTACCACATCAGGCAGAGGTCATTTTCCGTCAGCGCTTTGAGATGACAGACAAGGAATTGGAAGAGCGAATCGAGTCTTATTATGATGGGGAAAATCTTTTCCGCTCTATCAAGATTCGTGGGGAATTTTCGCATATGCATGTGCGCATGATTCCCAAGTCGACACCAGATACCAAGTTTGCTGATGTCGCAACCCATCAACCGGAATATAGTCGTGACAATGTGGCGGGGACCATTGTTGGTTTCTGGACGCCTGAGATTTTCCATGGGGTCAGTGTGGCAGGCTACCATCTGCACTTCATATCAGATGATTTGACTTTCGGTGGACATGTCATGAACTTTGTTATCAAGGAAGGTATTGTTGAGGTGGGAGCTGTTGACCAGTTGGACCAACGTTTCCCAGTCCAAGACCGTCAATACTTGTTTGCTAAGTTCAATGTTGACGAGATGAAAAAAGATATTGAAAAGGCTGAATAGGAGAAGAAAATGACCATTCATATTATCATTACCATGGTGTTGTTGCTGGCTTTCTTGATAGGAAGCATTTGGTATGCCAAAAAGAAACACCAGATTAATCTAGCTGTCTTGGGCTTGGGGGCTGTTGCCTTCTTTGTCTCTTCACAGATTTTAGAAAAACTGGTGCATATCTTGGTTTTACATCCTCAAAAAGACGGTAGTATTGCCCTCTTGCGAGACCATCCGCTTGTCTATATCATCTATGGCCTAGCCATGGCAGCATTTTTTGAGGAAACAGCTCGCCTTGTTTTCTTCAAATGGTTGGAGAAAAAAAGAAGTTTGGAAAAGGCAGATGCCTTGGCTTATGGGTTAGGTCATGGTGGTTTGGAGTTGATTTTCCTAGGTCTTACTAGTTTGATTAATCTCTACATCGTTCTCTCAGCAGTTCAAACTCAGAATCCACAGGTCATGCAATTGCTGTCTGAAAATATGTTGAAAACTATTCAGTCACTATCAGTCTGGCAGATTTATTTGCTTGCTTTTGAGCGAATCTTGGCCCTAGGTTTCCAATTACTCTTGACTGTTTGGGTTTACCAAGCTGTTCGCCAGAAGAAATGGATTTATCTCCTAGCAGCCTATGGCCTACATGCCTTCTTTGACCTGGCACCATCTCTTGCCCAAGTTGGCTGGTTGACCAATCCAGTCTTGGTTGAAGTTGTCCTAGCACTTGAACTTGTTCTGCTTGCCTATGGAACAAAGGCAATCTTTTGTAAAAAATCATAAGAAAAAGGGGGAAACCTCTTTTTTGTTTAAAATAAGCCCAAGATTTTTTTAGGGTCGTCAAATGGTATTAAAAATGGTATAATGGAATGAATTTTGTAAAAGGAAGAGTGTCATGTCAGTAAAAGAAAAAATGCTTGAAATCTTAGAAGGGATTGATATTCGTTTCAAGGAACCCTTGCATACTTATAGTTATACAAAAGTAGGTGGAGAGGCTGATTATCTGGTCTTTCCACGAAATCGTTTTGAGTTGGCGCGCGTTGTCAAATTTGCCAATCAAGAAAATATCCCTTGGATGGTTCTTGGAAATGCCAGCAATATCATCGTTCGTGATGGTGGAATTCGTGGATTTGTCATCTTGTGTGACAAGCTCAATAATGTTTCTGTTGATGGCTATACCATCGAAGCTGAAGCTGGTGCTAACTTGATTGAAACAACACGCATTGCCCTTCGTCATAGTTTGACTGGTTTTGAGTTTGCTTGTGGCATTCCGGGGAGCGTCGGCGGTGCTGTCTTTATGAATGCAGGTGCCTATGGTGGCGAGATTGCCCACATCTTACAGTCTTGTAAGATTTTGACTAAGGACGGAGAAATCGAGACCCTGTCTGTCAAGGACTTGGCTTTTGGTTACCGCCATTCAGCTATTCAAGAGTCTGGTGCAGTTGTCTTGTCAGCTAAATTTGCCCTTGCTCCAGGAAGCCATCAGGTTATCAAGCAAGAAATGGATCGTTTGACGCATCTACGTGAACTCAAGCAACCTTTAGAATATCCATCTTGTGGTTCGGTCTTTAAGCGTCCAGTAGGTCATTTTGCAGGTCAATTAATTTCAGAAGCTGGCTTGAAAGGCTATCGTATCGGTGGTGTTGAAGTGTCTGAAAAGCACGCAGGATTTATGATCAATGTTGCTGACGGAACGGCTAAAGACTACGAGGACTTGATTGAGTCTGTGATCGAAAAAGTCAAGGAACACTCTGGCGTTACTCTTGAGAGAGAAGTCCGTATTTTAGGTGAAAGCAAGTAGGAAGCTTTGGCTAAAAAGCTGCTGCTATGTCATGGAAAGGGGGTGAAAGCCTATCGTCAGTGCAGAAGAATGTAGGCAGTTCAATCTCCTACACGAGGTAGTAGCGGCCTGACAGAGCCCTAATCTGTTAATCTATGAAAAAGAAGGAATAAATGACAATTGAAAAAACCAATTATTGAATTCAAAAACGTTTCTAAAGTTTTTGAAGACAGCAACACCAAGGTTCTCAAAGACATCAACTTTGAGTTGGAAGAAGGGAAATTCTATACTCTTCTAGGCGCATCTGGTTCAGGAAAATCAACCATCCTAAACATTATTGCAGGTTTACTGGATGCGACGACAGGAGATATTTTGCTGGATGGTGTCCGTATCAATGACATCCCAACCAACAAGCGAGACGTCCATACGGTCTTCCAATCCTATGCCTTGTTTCCACATATGAATGTGTTTGAAAATGTTGCCTTTCCACTTCGCTTGCGTAAGATTGACAAGAAAGAAATCGAGAAACGCGTAGCGGAAGTTCTCAAGATGGTTCAGTTGGAAGGTTACGAAAAACGTTCCATCCGTAAACTCTCTGGAGGACAACGTCAGCGTGTGGCTATTGCACGCGCCATCATCAACCAACCCCGTGTGGTCTTGCTAGACGAGCCTTTATCAGCGCTGGACTTGAAATTGCGAACAGACATGCAGTATGAACTGCGTGAACTACAACAACGATTGGGCATTACCTTTGTCTTTGTCACTCACGATCAGGAAGAAGCCCTGGCCATGAGTGACTGGATTTTCGTTATGAATGATGGAGAGATTGTCCAGTCAGGAACACCTGTTGACATCTACGATGAGCCAATTAACCATTTTGTTGCCACCTTTATCGGCGAGTCAAACATCTTGCCAGGTACCATGATTGAGGACTACTTGGTTGAGTTTAATGGCAAACGCTTCGAAGCGGTCGATGGTGGGATGAAGCCAAATGAACCTGTTGAGGTCGTGATTCGTCCAGAAGACTTGCGCATTACCCTTCCTGAAGAAGGCAAGCTCCAAGTTAAGGTCGATACCCAGCTCTTCCGTGGGGTTCACTATGAAATTATCGCCTATGACGAACTTGGAAATGAATGGATGATCCACTCGACTCGTAAGGCCATCGTGGGTGAGGAAATCGGTCTGGACTTTGAACCAGAAGACATCCACATCATGCGTCTCAACGAAACCGAGGAAGAGTTCGATGCCCGTATCGAAGAATACGTGGAAATTGAAGAGCAAGAAGCAGGTCTGATCAATGCAATCGAGGAGGAGAGAGATGAAGAAAACAAGCTCTAAACTCTTTGTAGTGCCCTACATGCTCTGGATTGCCCTCTTTGTATTGGCACCCTTGGTCTTGATTTTCGGACAATCCTTTTTCAATATTGAAGGTCAGTTTAGTTTAGAAAATTATAAGTCTTACTTTGCGTCACAAAACTTGACCTATCTTAAAATGAGTTTCAACTCTGTACTCTATGCAGGAATTGTAACCTTTGTGACCCTGCTTATCAGCTATCCAACAGCCCTCTTTTTGACCCGTCTCAAGCACCGTCAACTCTGGCTCATGCTGATTATCCTGCCAACCTGGATCAATTTGCTCCTCAAGGCCTATGCTTTTATCGGGATTTTTGGTCAGAATGGCTCTATTAACCAATTCTTGGAATTTATCGGAATCGGTTCACAACAGTTGCTCTTTACCGATTTCTCCTTTATCTTTGTCGCAAGCTACATCGAGCTTCCCTTTATGATTTTGCCAATTTTCAATGTCTTGGACGATATGGATAACAACCTCATCAATGCCAGCTATGATCTCGGTGCGACCAAGTGGGAGACTTTCCGACATGTCATCTTCCCTCTATCGATGAACGGTGTGAGAAGTGGAGTTCAGTCTGTCTTTATTCCCAGCTTGAGTCTCTTCATGCTGACCCGTTTGATTGGTGGGAACCGCGTTATCACCTTGGGGACTGCCATTGAGCAGAACTTCCTGACCAATGACAACTACGGTATGGGTTCAACCATCGGTGTGATTCTCATCCTGACCATGTTCATCACCATGTGGGTGACTAAGGAAAGGAGAGAACGATGAAAAAATTTGCCAACATTTATCTGGGACTGGTCTTTCTTGTCCTCTACCTGCCAATCTTTTACCTGATTGGCTATGCCTTTAACGCAGGCAATGACATGAATAGCTTTACAGGCTTTAGCTTGAGCCATTTTAAAACTATGTTTGGCGATGGTCGCCTTATGTTGATTGTGACTCAGACCTTTTTCTTGGCCTTCCTGTCAGCCTTGATTGCGACCATTATCGGGACTTTTGGTGCCATTTACATCTACCAGTCTCGTAAGAAATACCAAGAAGCCTTTCTTTCACTCAATAATATCCTCATGGTTGCGCCTGACGTTATGATTGGTGCCAGCTTCTTGATTCTCTTTACCCAACTCAAGTTTTCACTTGGCTTTTTGACTGTTCTATCTAGTCACGTGGCCTTCTCCATTCCTATCGTGGTCTTGATGGTCTTGCCACGTCTTAAGGAAATGAATGGCGATATGATTCATGCTGCCTATGACCTTGGTGCCAGTCAATTTCAGATGTTCAAGGAAATTATGCTTCCTTACCTGACTCCGTCTATCATTGCAGGTTATTTCATGGCCTTTACCTATTCGCTAGATGACTTTGCCGTGACCTTCTTTGTAACGGGAAATGGCTTTTCAACCCTGTCAGTCGAGATATACTCTCGTGCTCGCAAGGGGATTTCGCTAGAAATCAATGCCCTGTCTGCCCTTGTCTTTCTCTTTAGTATTATCCTAGTTGTTGGTTATTACTTTATCTCACGTGAGAAGGAGGAGCAAGCATGAAAAAACTCTATTCATTTTTAGCAGGAATTGTAGCCATTATCCTCGTCTTGTGGGGAATTGCGACTCATCTAGATAGTAAAATCAATAGTCGAGATAGTCAAAAATTGGTTATCTACAACTGGGGAGACTATATCGATCCTGAACTCTTGGAGCAATTCACAGAAGAAACAGGCATCCAAGTCCAGTATGAGACCTTTGACTCTAACGAAGCCATGTATACCAAGATCAAGCAGGGTGGAACGACCTATGATATTGCTATCCCAAGTGAATATATGATCAACAAGATGAAGGACGAAGACCTCTTGGTACCGCTTGACTATTCAAAACTTGAAGGTCTTGAAAATATCGGACCAGAGTTCCTCAACCAGTCCTTTGACCCAGGCAATAAATTCTCCATTCCTTACTTCTGGGGAACCTTGGGAATTGTCTACAATGAAACCATGGTAGATGAGGCGCCTGAGCATTGGGATGACCTCTGGAAGCCAGAGTATAAGAACTCTATCATGCTCTTTGATGGGGCACGTGAGGTACTGGGACTAGGACTCAATTCGCTAGGCTACAGCCTCAACTCCAAGGATACCCAGCAGTTAGAAGAGACAGTAGACAAACTCTACAAACTGACTCCAAATATCAAGGCTATTGTGGCGGACGAGATGAAGGGATACATGATTCAGAATAACGCTGCAATCGGTGTGACCTTCTCTGGAGAAGCCAGCCAAATGCTAGAAAAAAATGAAAACCTACGCTATGTGGTACCGACTGAGGCCAGCAACCTTTGGTTTGACAATATGGTCATTCCCAAAACAGTCAAAAACCAAGATGCAGCCTATGCCTTTATCAACTTTATGTTGAAACCTGAAAATGCTCTCAAAAATGCAGAGTATGTCGGCTATTCAACACCAAACCTACCAGCTAAGGAATTACTCCCAGAGGAGAAAAAAGAAGATAAAGCCTTCTATCCAGATGCTGAAACCATGAAACACCTAGAAGTTTATGAGAAATTTGACCATAAATGGACAGGAAAATACAGCGACCTCTTCCTACAATTTAAAATGTATCGGAAGTAGGAGAACGTAAGAAAACGAATCAGTCAAGCTGGTTCGTTTTTTAAAAAATAAAAGGCAATTTTCGTAACGGTATCTTTTTCTATGATAGTTGCTTATTTTCTTTCCCAGTAGTATACTAAGTTTAACCTTACAGAAAGCGGTAACAAATAATGAAAATATCTACTTTTTTCAAAAAATTTTATTGGCCAACCTTTTTGATTGTTGACGAAACAATTATACTATTCCATTTAAAGGATGGTTTGGATCGACAATACCTAACAACTGATTCCATACATTTGGTGATAGGGTTCTTTATATTTGCAAATATTTTCGTAGCTATCTTTAACAATTCAAAACTTTGGGATAAAAGTTGGGATAAAAAGAGTGATAGCAGTAAGAAAAAGTATATTCTGAAAAAGTAATCTGAGATGTAGGTAATAGGTTATTTAAATAGGAATCATTTCCAGTTGACGCAAGCTTAAAAAAACGTTATAATAAGAAAGTTGAGAATTGATTTTCAGTTGTCTTAGTCCAGAGAAGTGGCGGTGCTGCGAGCCATCTAAGCTAGGAATTCATGCTACTCAATCATACAATTGCATAAGAACAAGAGAATGACAAGTTCATTGAATGAAGGTGGTACCGCGGTTTTTCGCCCTTCGTGATATGAGCTTGTCTTTTGATTTTTTGGAGGTGTTGATGAAAACATTTCTTGTCAAACAAAAGTTTCGTCTTGGAGGCGAACGCTTCGCTATCAAGGATGACAGGGGAGAAATTGCCTATCAGGTGGAGGGATCATTTTTTAAGATTCCCAAAACTTTTACCATCTATGATGCATTTGGTAACCAAGTCAGTCAGATTAGTAAAGAAATCTTGACCTTGCTTCCTCGTTTTGAGATTCAGCTTCAGGACGGATCGAGTTTTGTCATTCGTAAGAAGTTGACCTTCTGGCGAGATAAGTATGAGTTTGATAATCTAGGTCTTCGTATCGAGGGCAATATCTGGGATTTGAATTTCAAATTGCTGGATGATTGCGATCAGCTGATTGCAGAAATTAAGAAGGAACTCTTCCATCTGACCTCTACCTATACCGTAACCGTCCTTGAGGACGCTTATGCAGACCTAGTCATTTCCCTCTGTGTCGCGATTGACTATGTGGAAATGCTGGAAAGCCAATCACATTAAACAAGTAAATAAGGAGACAATATGAAACAACTATCTAGTGCACAAGTACGCCAAATGTGGCTTGATTTCTGGGCGACAAAAGGTCACTCAGTAGAACCATCAGTGAGCTTGGTTCCTGTAAACGACCCAACTCTTTTGTGGATCAACTCTGGGGTAGCAACCCTTAAGAAATACTTTGACGGGACCATCATCCCTGAAAATCCACGTATTACCAATGCCCAAAAGGCTATTCGTACCAACGATATTGAAAACGTAGGGAAGACTGCACGTCACCATACTATGTTTGAAATGTTGGGGAACTTCTCTATCGGGGATTACTTCCGTGACGAAGCCATCACTTGGGCCTATGAGCTTTTGACAAGCCCTGAGTGGTTTGACTTCCCAGCTGAAAAACTTTACATGACCTACTATCCAGATGATAAAGATTCTTATAACCGCTGGATTGAAGTGGGAGTGGATCCAAGTCACTTGATTCCAATCGAGGACAACTTCTGGGAAATCGGTGCAGGACCTTCTGGACCAGATACAGAAATCTTCTTTGACCGTGGAGAAGCCTTTGACCCAGAAAATATCGGTATTCGCCTGCTTGCAGAAGATATCGAAAATGACCGTTACATCGAAATCTGGAACATCGTTTTGTCACAATTTAACGCAGATCCTGCTGTTCCTCGTAGCGAGTACAAGGAATTGCCACATAAGAACATTGATACGGGCGCTGGTTTGGAGCGTTTGGTGGCCGTTATCCAAGGGGCTAAGACCAACTTTGAAACGGACCTCTTCATGCCGATCATTCGTGAAGTGGAGAAATTATCTGGTAAGGTTTATGATCAAGATGGTGACAACATGAGCTTTAAGGTCATCGCTGACCACATCCGTTCTCTTTCATTTGCCATCGGTGATGGTGCCCTTCCTGGAAATGAAGGTCGTGGTTATGTCCTTCGTCGTCTCCTTCGTCGTGCCTCTATGCATGGTCAAAAATTGGGTATCAACGAGCCTTTCCTTTACAAACTTGTTCCAACTGTTGGAAAAATCATGGAAAGCTACTACCCAGAAGTGCTTGAGAAACGTGACTTTATCGAAAAAATCGTTAAGAGCGAAGAAGAATCATTTGCTCGTACCCTACACTCAGGTCAACACTTTGCCCAAGGCATCGTAGCAGACTTGAAAGAAAAAGGTCAATCTGTCATTGCTGGTTCAGATGTCTTCAAACTTTATGACACTTATGGATTCCCAGTTGAATTGACTGAAGAAATCGCTGAAGAAGCTGGTATGACTGTGGACCGTGAAGGATTTGAAGCAGCCATGAAAGAACAGCAAGAACGCGCGCGTGCCTCAGCTGTCAAGGGTGGCTCAATGGGTATGCAAAATGAAACCCTTCAAAACATCACTGTAGAAAGTGTCTTCAACTACAATGCTAGCCAATTATCTTCTAAATTGGTGGCTATCGTGGCTGACAATGCAGAAGTAGAAGCTGTCTCAGAAGGAACTGCCTCACTTATCTTTGCGGAAACGCCATTCTACGCTGAAATGGGTGGACAGGTAGCTGACCACGGACAAATCTTGGATGAGTCAGGTAAGGTTGTGGCTACTGTGACAAATGTTCAAAAAGCACCAAACGGACAAGCTCTTCATACAGTTGAAGTCCTTGCACCACTTGCCTTGAACCAAGAATACACTTTGGCAATTGATACAAATCGTCGTCACCGTGTTATGAAAAACCACACTGCGACTCACTTGCTTCACGCTGCCCTTCACAATATCCTTGGAAACCACGCGACACAAGCAGGATCTCTTAATGAAGTCGAATTCCTTCGCTTTGACTTTACCCATTTCCAAGCTGTAACTGCAGAAGAATTGCGTGCGATTGAACAGCAAGTCAACGAGAAAATCTGGGAAGCTCTTGAAGTGAAGACAGTTGAAACAGATATTGACACTGCCAAGGAAATGGGAGCTATGGCTCTCTTTGGTGAGAAATACGGTAAAGAAGTCCGTGTTGTTACTATCGGTGACTACTCTATCGAGCTTTGTGGTGGTACCCACGTTGGTAACACTTCTGAGATTGGACTCTTCAAGATTGTCAAAGAAGAAGGGATCGGATCAGGAACTCGCCGTATCTTGGCAGTGACTGGTAAGGAAGCCTTTGAAGCTTATCGTGAACAAGAAGATGCTCTTAAAGCAGTCGCAGCAACCTTGAAAGCACCTCAAGTCAAGGAAGTGCCTCACAAGGTAGAAGGACTTCAAGAACAACTTCGTCAACTTCAAAAAGAAAATGCTGAGTTGAAAGAAAAAGCTGCAGCTGCAGCCGCAGGTGATGTCTTCAAGGATGTGAAGGAAGTTAACGGACACCGTTACATTGCAAGCCAAGTTTCTGTATCAGACGCAGGTGCCCTTCGTACCTTTGCGGATAACTGGAAACAAAAAGACTACTCTGATCTTCTTGTTCTAGTTGCTGCTATCGGTGACAAAGTCAATGTCCTTGTAGCAAGCAAGACAAAAGACCTTCATGCAGGAAACCTTGTCAAAGAATTGGCACCAATCGTCGATGGACGTGGTGGTGGTAAACCAGACATGGCCATGGCAGGAGGAAGCAACCAAGCTAAGATTCAAGAATTGTTGGATGCCGTAGCAGGTAAATTGTAAGAAAATAAAGATCTATCCATTTGGGTAGGTCTTTTTGTGAATGCAAAAAAGCCAAATCCGATTGGACCTGGCTTGATAATTATTGACTATTAGATTGTATTGGCTGCCCAGACACTTACCGAAGCAGCTGAGACTGGGAATTGTCCATAACCTTCCTCATCAATTGTAATTTGACCTTGGTGGTTTTCAAGTAAATCTACAAAGGTTTGGTTAGCCCATTCTTGGCCGACAAACATTGATTTTCTGTTTTCTTGGTCATTTGAAATCAAGACTGCGATTGGGGATTGATTTTCAACACCTGAGCGTACCCAACCAATACAGTTTGGATCATCAAAGTAGTCATTTTGTTCTCCATAAGCCAAATCTTTTCGGATAGCTAGGAGGCGGTCAAGGACTTCTTTGAAATCTTGTTGAGCATACTGCCCTGAAATCCCATAGTAGTCTCCGTAAAAGACACATGGAAGGCCGTCTTGGCGTAATAGAATGAGGGCATAGGCTGCTGGTTTGAACCATTCTTCAACAGTAGACTCAAGAGCCTGACCACGTTGGGTATCGTGGTTGTCGACAAAGGTTACAGCCTTGTCAGGTTTGAGTTCAACCAAGCTATCTGTGAAAATGCCGCGAAGGTCATAGTTTGCGCCAGCTTGACTGGCTTCAAAGAGATTCTGGTGGAGACGAACATCAACAAGGTCGAATCGTTCTTCCGTTTTTTCAAGATAGTCCAGATTGGCTTCCTTGTCAGGATTCCAGAATTCACCAAAAACATAGAAATCCTCACCGTATTTTTCCTTCATATCACGGATAAAATTGCTCATGAAGAAAGAGTCAATGTGTTTAACGGCATCCAAGCGGAAACCAGCTACACCAGTCGTTTCCATGAACCAGTCAGCCCAGTCATAGATATTTTGGATGACTTCAGGATGTTTAAAGTCTAGGTCGGCATACATGAGGTAGTCGTAGTTACCGTTTTCATTATCGACCAATTCCTCATTTGCCCACCCCTTGTTGTCCCCTTGGATGAGATAAATCCCAGACTTTCGGCGTTTGGCATCATAGTCAGTACCTGTGAAGTGGTACCAGTGCCAGTGGAAGTCATTGTAGGTATCTTGGCGACCATCGAAGGTAAAGCTAGTCCAGCCATTGATGGTGAAGGGTTCTCCAAGTTCAACTGTACGGTCTACAGGATCCACTTCAATAACCTGAAAGGCTTCCATGTGATCAGCAGCAGCCTTGTGATTGAGCACCACATCGGCCATAGGTTGAATTCCCTGTGCTTTTAGAGCTTGAATGGCTTGAAGATAGTCTTCTTTAAAACCATACTTGGTGCGGACAGTCCCTTTTTGGTTAAACTCTCCTAGGTCGAATAAGTCATAGACCCCATAGCCGACATCTTTTTCATTGGTTGCCTTAAAAGCTGGTGGCATCCAGACGTGGCTAATCCCCAGATCAGCTAGGTGTGGAGCATCTTCAGCTAGACGCGTCCAGTGCTGGCCGTCGTGGGGCAGATACCATTCAAAGTATTGCATAAGTGTTTGATTTTGCATGATGTTTCCTCTTACTTGTCAATCTTGTTCTTTATTCTATCATAAAGTTCTAGCTTACTCAAACGTTTGCGTAATGCTGAATAATAAGTTTTTGACTATTTTATATAAAATGTTGATTTTTAAAATGAAAGCGCTATAATAATAGTAAATTACATAGATAAAGATAGGAGTCAGCTCATGATTGAATTTCAAAATGTTAGTAAGTTGTATGGTGATAAAGAGGCCTTGAGCAATCTCAATCTGCAGATTGAAAATGGAGAGATTATGGGCTTAATTGGCCATAATGGTGCTGGGAAATCGACCACTATAAAATCTCTAGTCAGTATCATTTCACCCAGCAGTGGTCGTATTTTGGTAGACGGTTTAGATTTATCGGAAAATCGCTTGGCTATCAAACGAAAAATTGGCTACGTTGCAGACTCGCCTGACTTATTTTTACGTTTAACGGCCAATGAATTTTGGGAATTGATTGCTTCATCCTATGATTTGAGTAACTCTGACTTGGAGGCTAGTCTAGCTAGGCTATTGAAGGTTTTTGATTTTGCTGAAAACCGTTATCAGGTTATTGAAACCCTTTCTCACGGAATGCGTCAGAAAGTCTTTGTCATCGGGGCGCTTTTGTCTGATCCTGATATTTGGGTCTTGGACGAACCCTTGACTGGTTTGGATCCTCAGGCTGCATTTGATTTGAAGCAGATGATGAAGGAACATGCGCAAAAAGGCAAGACTGTCCTATTTTCAACCCATGTACTCGAAGTTGCTGAGCAAGTCTGTGATCGGATTGCCATCTTGAAAAAGGGGCATTTGATTTATTGTGGCAGCGTTGAGGACTTGAGAAAAGACCACCCAGACCAGTCTTTGGAAAGTATCTACCTTAGCCTTGCCGGTAGAAAAGAGGAGGTTACAGATGCGTCTCAAGGTCATTAAAAAATTAGTTGATATCAATATCCTCTATTCATCTAAAGAAGCGAATCTGGCTAACCTACGAAAGAAGCAGGCTAAGAATCCCGGGAAAAAAGTAAATGTTTCCGCTAGAGTCCTAAGTTCTTACATTTTTTCCAGTATTTTGATGCTACTCTTGTTTATAAATATAGCCTTTCATTTTCCTTTTGAGGAAATGCCAAGTCTTTTTAGTAGCATGGTTGCTATTTTATTGGTGCTTGCCTTTTCAACGGCTTTCACTGCCTTTTACAATGTCTTTTATGAGAGTAAGGACTTGGCATCGTATAGACCCTATGCCTTTAAAGAATCAGAGATTATAATTGCTAAAGGCCTGTCTGTACTCTTGCCAGCTCTAACTGGAATTGTACCAATCCTAGCTTATTTTCTAGTCCTCTACATTAGGCTAGCTCCTTCTATTTGGCTGGGCTTGCCTTTGATGTTGCTGTCCTTGGCCTTATTATTTGTCTCTGTGACTCTAGTGATGGTAGTGCTAGTGCATTTCTTGGCTCAAACTACCGTTTTTAGAAAGTACCAGTCTATTTTTGCCAATGTGATGATTGGGATAGGGGTTCTCATGCCTTTATTATTTGTCTTCTTTCTACAGTCGACTTCTGGAAGTATTGTTGACAGAGTTAGAGACATTCCACCTCTTCTTTATCCTCTTCATATCTTTTACAAAATAGCAGTGGAGCCTTTTTCGACAGAAGCCATACTGGGTCTGTTAGCTTGGATAGGACTAACTCTCTTCCTGCTTTATCTGACCAAAAAGAAGGTCCTTCCTCGTTTTTATGACGTGATTCTGCTTAATAGTGAGGAGAAGCTCAAAAAAGAACGTCGCAGCAAGGAGGGGATTTCAACTACTAAAAAGGGCTTTTTCCGCATGGTTTTGCGCTACCACCTCACCCTTTTGGGACAGGGGACTGGCGTGATTACAGTGCTTTTTACAAGTGCTTTCCTTCCTTATCTCATGATGATCGGTCTGATTTCCAAAATCCGAGATTCTCAGATAGTTCCAGACATCCATCCTCCATACTGGTTACCCTTGTTTTTTATAGGATTGTTTATAGCAGTTGTCAATAACAATATCACCAGCCTGCCTTCAATTGCCTTGTCTTTAGAGAGGGAAAATGTTGATTTTCTGAAGAGTTTACCCTTTGACTTTGCTCGTTATGTGAAAGTGAAATTTTGGATTATCTTTGCTGTCCAGTCCTTTTTACCAGTTCTGACTTTACTTGGTCTTTCTCTATATTTAGGTTTGCCCATCCTTTCGATGATTTACCTTCTTGTGGCATGGTTCCTTGCCAGTGTCATCCTTTCTTGCCACCATTACCTTAAGGACGTGAAAAATTTGTCAACCAATTGGAGTAACATTACGGACCTGGTGAACCGTTCAAATCGTATAGTAGCAATAGTTTTACTCTTAATTTATAGTGTTATCTTAATGATTTTAGTCATAGCAAGTTTGTTCTTGGTTCAGTCTCTCGCCCCTGTCCTTGCCATCAGCTTGGGAGTAGGAGCTCTTATCCTCTTACTTGGTCTTGCTATTTTTGGCTATCATTACTACCTGTCACGCATATTGGTAGAAATAGAAAAAAGATGAGCTAGTTGGTCGCTTGCTTGATAAATTTTATAAAAAGAAATGCTCCTCCGTTCTTGGAAGAGCATTTTTTATTGTAACTCTCACACAATTATTTCTAATTTTTTATTAGTATTAATAAACCATTTTTAAAAGAAGAGTAAAAAAGCAAGGGTAGTTTCTTTTTTGAGAATTGTCACAAAATTTGCTATAATAGTGACTATGAATAGAATAAGAGTCAACAAACGGGTTGAAAAAAAGCTTTCAAAGGGACTAGTTTTACTAGAAGCCAGCGATCTTGAGAATATCAATCTCAAGGATCAGGAGGTAGAAGTCCATAGTCAAGAAGGCACCTTTCTTGGTACTGCCTACCTTTCTCAGCAAAACAAGGGCTTGGGCTGGTTTGTCAGCAAAGACAAGGTGACCTTCAATCAAGCTTTCTTTGAAACGCTGTTTAGACAAGCTAAAGAAAAGAGAACAGCCTACTATCAAGATGAATTGACAACAGCCTTTCGTCTCTTCAACCAAGAGGGAGATGACTTTGGCGGTCTGACAGTGGACCTTTATGGCGACTATGCTGTCTTTTCTTGGTATAACTCTTATGTTTATCAGATTCGTCAGACCATCTCAGAAGCCTTTAGACAGGTTTTTCCTGAGGTCTTAGGAACCTATGAGAAGATCCGCTTTAAGGGTTTGGACTATGAATCTGCCCATGTTTATGGTCAAGAAGCACCTGACTTCTTCACTGTTTTGGAAAATGGTGTCCTCTATCAAGTCTTTATGAATGATGGCTTGATGACAGGGATTTTCCTAGATCAGCATGAAGTTCGCAGTAGTTTAGTGGATGGATTGGCTATGGGTAAATCCTTGCTCAATATGTTTTCCTACACAGCAGCCTTTTCAGTAGCTGCGGCCATGGGAGGAGCAAGCCAGACTACTTCGGTTGACCTAGCTAAACGTTCACGAGAATTGTCTCAAGCGCATTTTCAGGCAAATGGAATCAGCACCGACGACCATCGTTTTATAGTCATGGATGTCTTTGAATACTTTAAATACGCTAAGAGAAAAGGCTTGACCTATGATGTGATTGTCCTAGATCCGCCTAGCTTTGCTCGGAACAAAAAACAAACGTTCTCTGTGGCCAAGGATTATCACAAGTTGATTTCCCAGAGTCTTGAGATTTTAAATCCGGAAGGGATTATCATTGCTAGTACCAATGCTGCCAATGTTTCCCGCCAGAAATTTACAGAACAAATTGATAAAGGCTTTGCAGGAAGAAGTTACCAAATTTTAAACAAATACGGTCTTCCAGCAGATTTTGCCTATAATAAAAAAGATGAAAGTAGTAATTACCTCAAGGTGATTAGTATGAAGGTTAGTAAATGAAATTAATCGTTTCAGTAATGCCAAGAAGTTTAGAGGAGGCCCAGGCTCTGGATGCCACGAGGTACCAGGATGCTGATATCATTGAATGGCGTGCCGACTATCTGCCTAAAGAAGCGATTTTGCAGGTAGCTCCAGCTATTTTTGAAAAATTTGCAGGTCGTGAGTTGGTTTTCACTCTGCGAACTCGCGCTGAAGGGGGAGAAATCGAACTTTCTTCAGAAGAATATATCCATCTAATCAAGGAAGTGGCGCAACTCTATCAACCAGACTATATTGATTTTGAGTACTATAGCTACAAGGATGTTTTTGAGGAAATGCTGGACTTCCCAAATCTTGTTTTGAGTTACCATAATTTCCAAGAAACACCTGAAAATATGATGGAAATCTTGTCAGAGTTGACGAGCCTAAATCCAAAACTTGTTAAGGTTGCGGTGATGGCTCATACGGAGCAGGATGTCTTAGACTTGATGAACTATACACGAGGCTTTAAAACCCTCAATCCTGAACAGGAATATGTGACCATTTCTATGGGCAAGGTGGGCAAGGTTTCTCGTATCACTGCGGATGTGACAGGTTCTAGCTGGTCTTTTGCCAGTCTGGATGAGGCTAGTGCCCCAGGGCAGATTTCCTTAGCTAACATGAAAAAAATCAGGGAGATTTTGGATGAAGCTTGATGGCTATACACGTTTAGCTGCCGTTGTTGCCAATCCTATTAAGCATTCGATTTCCCCCTTTATTCACAATAGGGCCTTTGAGGCGACAGCTACCAATGGTGCTTATGTGGCTTGGGAGATTGAAGCGGGTGATTTGGAAGTCACAGTGGCTAATATTCGTCGCTACCAGATGTTTGGTATCAACCTATCCATGCCCTATAAGGAGCAAGTGATTCCTTATTTGGATGAGCTGAGTGACGAAGCGCGCTTGATTGGTGCGGTTAATACGGTTGTCAATGAAAATGGCAATTTAATTGGATATAATACAGATGGCAAGGGATTTTTTAAGAGCTTGCCTTCTTTTACAATTTCAGGTAAAAAGATGACCCTGCTGGGTGCAGGTGGTGCGGCCAAGTCTATCTTGGCACAAGCTATTTTGGATGGTGTCAGTCAGATTTCTGTCTTTGTTCGTTCAGTTTCTATGGAAAAAATAAGACCTTATCTAGACAAGTTACAGGAGCAGACAGGCTTTAAAGTGGATTTGTATGCTTTAGAAGATGTTCCTGAACTGCAAGCAAGGATTGCTGAGTCTGATTTACTGGTCAATGCCACCAGTGTGGGCATGGATGGTCAATCATCTCCAGTTCCTGAAAACATTGTTCTATCAGAAACTCTCTTAGTAGCAGATATCATTTACCAACCATTTGAAACACCATTTTTAAAATGGGCCAGAAGTCAGGGTAATTCAGCCGTCAATGGTCTGGGAATGTTGCTCTATCAAGCTGCAGAAGCTTTTCAACTGTGGACAGGCAGGGAAATGCCGACAGAAGAAATTTGGCAGTCCTTAACAGAAAAATACCAATAAAGAAAGGGAGATTCTCCTATGAAAATCAGAATCGATATTCCTCATCATCCTTATGATATTCAGATTGAAAAAGGCTGTCTGGCTCAGGCTGGTCAATGGTTGCGAGAACTCTGGCAACCACAAAAGGTAGTCATTGTGACAGATAACCATGTAGCTTCTCTTTATGCAGAGAAGGTCAAGCTCAGCCTAGAAGATGCTGGTTTTCAGGTAGCAGTTTTTGACTTTTTAGAAGGCGAAGAAAGAAAGAATTTAACCACTGTCCAGAAAGTCTATGAATTTTTAGTCAAGCAAGATCTGACTCGTAGCGATGGAATCGTGGCTCTCGGTGGTGGTGTCGTTGGGGACTTGGCTGGTTTTGTAGCCTCTACCTATATGCGGGGTATTCACTTTGTTCAGATTCCGACTAGTTTGACAGCCCAGGTGGATTCTTCTATTGGCGGAAAGACAGGTGTCAACACTCCATTTGCTAAGAATATGGTGGGTACCTTTGCCCAACCAGATGGGGTTCTGATTGATCCGCTTGTCCTTGAAACACTCGGAAAAAGAGAGTTGATTGAAGGGATGGGAGAGGTCATCAAGTACGGCTTGATTGAGGATCCAGAACTGTGGAAAATTTTGACGGAGCTAGATGGTTCTGTTGATAGCATTCTGGAACATGCAGAGACCTTGATTGAACATTCTTGTCAGGTCAAGCGCAAGATGGTAGTTGAGGATGAGTTGGACAATGGTGTACGTCTTTACCTCAATTTTGGCCACACCATTGGTCATGCCATTGAAGCAACTGCCGGTTATGGCAAGGTCATGCATGGAGAAGCTGTGGCCATGGGCATGGTGCAGATTTCCAAGATTGCTGAGAAAAAGGGTTTCATGCCAGCTGGCATAACTCAGTCTATTACAGAGATGTGTCAGAAATTTGGCTTGCCTATTGACTATGAAAACTGGGATGTTGACAAGCTTTATCAGGCTTTGACTCATGATAAGAAGGCGCGTGGCAATACCTTGAAATTGATCTTGGTACCAGAGCTCGGTTCAGCGACCATTCGCCCAGTTTCTCTGGAAGAGATGAAAGACTACTTGGTAAAATAAGGAGAGTTTATGAGATATTTAACTGCAGGAGAATCACACGGTCCCCGTCTGACGGCTATTATTGAAGGAATTCCAGCTGGACTCCCTTTGACAGCTGAGGATATCAATGAGGACCTTAAACGCCGTCAGGGTGGCTACGGTCGTGGCGGACGTATGAAGATTGAGAGCGACCAAGTTGTCTTTACTTCAGGCGTTCGCCATGGAAAGACGACAGGGGCGCCTATTACCATGGATGTCGTAAATAAGGACCACCAAAAATGGCTGGATATTATGTCTGCGGAAGACATTGAAGAACGCCTTAAAAGCAAACGAAAAATCACCCATCCTCGTCCAGGTCATGCCGATTTGGTTGGGGGCATCAAGTACCGTTTTGATGATTTGAGAAATTCCTTGGAGCGTTCATCAGCTCGTGAAACAACTATGCGGGTGGCAGTTGGGGCTGTAGCTAAACGACTTTTGGCTGAGCTGGATATGGAGATTGCCAACCATGTCGTGGTCTTTGGTGGCAAGAAAATCGATGTTCCTGAGAGTCTCACAGTTGCTGAGATTAAGAAACGAGCTGCCCAGTCTGAAGTTTCTATTGTCAACCAAGAAAGAGAACAGGAAATCAAGGATTATATTGATCAAATCAAACGTGACGGTGATACCATCGGTGGGGTTGTGGAGACAGTCGTTGGAGGTGTTCCAGTTGGTCTTGGTTCCTATGTACAATGGGATAGAAAATTGGATGCAAGATTGGCCCAAGCTGTTGTCTCTATCAATGCCTTTAAAGGGGTGGAATTTGGCCTTGGATTTGAAGCTGGTTACCGCAAAGGTAGCCAGGTCATGGATGAAATTCTCTGGTCTAAAGAAGACGGCTATACTCGTCGTACCAACAATCTAGGGGGCTTTGAAGGTGGTATGACCAATGGGCAACCCATTGTTGTTCGAGGCGTGATGAAGCCCATTCCTACTCTCTACAAACCACTTATGAGTGTGGATATCGAAACCCATGAACCCTACAAGGCAACTGTTGAAAGAAGTGATCCGACTGCTCTTCCAGCTGCAGGTGTAGTTATGGAAGCTGTTGTGGCAACGGTTCTGGCACAAGAAATCCTTGAAAAATTCTCATCAGATAACCTAGAGGAATTAAAAGAAGCAGTGGCCAAACACCGAGACTATACAAAGAACTATTAAGGAGTTCCTATGGCAAAAACAGTCTATATCGCAGGTCTTGGTTTGATCGGTGCCTCGATGGCACTTGGTATCAAACGCGATCATCCAGATTATGAAATTTTAGGTTATAATCGCAGTCAAGCTTCGAGAGATATTGCCTTGAAAGAAGGTATGATTGACCGTGCAACGGATGATTTTGCCAGTTTTGCTCCTATGGCAGATATCATCATTCTCAGCTTGCCAATCAAACAAACCATTGCTTTCATTAAGGTATTGGCCAACTTGGACTTGAAAGAAGGGGTCATTATTTCAGATGCTGGTTCGACCAAGTCAGCAATTGTGGATGCAGCGGAGCAGTATTTGGCTGGCAAATCTGTTCGCTTTATCGGGGCCCATCCCATGGCTGGTAGTCATAAGACAGGGGCTGCTTCTGCGGATGTCAATCTTTTTGAAAATGCCTATTATATCTTTACACCTTCGAACCTGACAAGTTCTGACACACTTGCGGAAATGAAGGATCTGCTTTCAGGTCTTCATGCTCGTTTTATCGTGATTGATGCCAAGGAGCATGATCGTGTGACTTCTCAGATTAGCCATTTTCCTCATATTCTGGCTTCCAGTCTCATGGAACAGACTGCGGTTTATGCTCAAGAACATGAGATGGCAAGGCGCTTTGCGGCTGGTGGTTTTCGAGATATGACTCGAATTGCGGAAAGCGAGCCAGGTATGTGGACTTCCATTCTCTTGTCCAATCGTGAGACTATCCTAGAGAGAATTGAGGATTTTAAGGAACGCTTAGATGAGGTTGGACAAGCCATCAGCAAGGGAGATGAAGAGCAGATTTGGAACTTTTTCAACCAAGCGCGTGAACAACGTCAGGCCATGGAAATCCATAAGCGTGGTGGTGTGGATAGTTCTTATGACCTCTATGTTGACGTTCCCGATGAGGAAGACGTTATTTTACGAATCTTGGAATTACTACGTGGAACTTCCTTGGTTAACATCCATATCAACGAGGAAAACCGTGAGGATATTCACGGGATCCTACAAATTTCATTTAAAAATGCTCAAGACTTGGAACGAGCCGAGCAGCTAATAACAGAAAATACCGACTACACAGTCGTTATCAAATAAGGAGAAAATCATGTCAAATATTTACGATAGTGCAAATGAACTCAGTCGCGGTCTACGCGAATTACCAGAATACAAGGCTGTTAAAGCAGCTAAAGATGCGATTTCAGCAGATGCTGAGGCAAGCAAAATCTTTACAGAATATGTTGCTTTCCAAGAGGAAATTCAAAGACTAGCGCAGACAGGTCAAATGCCAGATGCTTCCTTTCAAGCGAAAATGGAAAACTTTGGCAAGCAGATTCAGGGAAATAGCCTCTTATCAGAATTCTTTACTAAGCAACAACAATTGGCAATTTACCTTTCTGACATTGAAAAAATCGTTTTCGAACCAATTTCAGAATTGCTAAAATAAGAAAATAACTATCATAAAGTCAGAAATTTTTAAGGAATTTCTGGCTTTTTATGATAAAATAAGTAAAAGTATTGCAAGTATGAGGTCCAGTATGAAACTAAAAACAAACATTAGCCACTTACACGGCAGTATCCGAGTTCCAGGTGACAAGTCTATTAGCCATCGTTCCATAATCTTTGGAAGTTTGGCTGAGGGTGAGACCAAGGTTTATGATATTCTGCGAGGTGAAGACGTTCTTTCGACCATGCAGGTTTTTCGTGACCTTGGTGTTGAAATTGAGGACAAAGATGGGGTTATTACCATTCAAGGTGTAGGTATGGATGGTTTAAAAGCTCCGCAAAATGCCCTTGATATGGGAAATTCTGGCACCTCGATTCGCCTGATTTCAGGTGTTCTTGCTGGTGCAGACTTTGAAGTAGAAATGTTTGGAGATGACAGTCTTTCCAAACGTCCTATGGACCGTGTGACGATTCCATTGAAAAAAATGGGCGTCAGCATTTCAGGGCAAACTGAGCGAGACCTTCCTCCCCTTCATTTAAAAGGGACGAAAAACCTAAGACCTATTCATTATGAGTTGCCAATTGCCTCTGCCCAAGTCAAGTCAGCCTTGATGTTTGCAGCCTTGCAGGCCCAGGGGGAGTCTGTAATTATCGAAAAAGAATGCACTCGTAATCATACTGAAGATATGCTGCAACAATTTGGTGGTCATTTAAGTGTGGATGGCAAGAAAATCACAGTTCAAGGACCGCAAAAATTGACAGGACAAAAGGTGGTCGTACCAGGAGATATTTCCAGTGCAGCCTTTTGGTTGGTCGCAGGTTTGATTGTTCCAAATTCTCGTGTGGTGCTTAATAATGTGGGCATCAACGAAACGCGTACTGGTATTATCGATGTCATTTGTGCCATGGGTGGAAAATTAGAAGTTACTGAAATTGAGCCAGTCGCTAAATCTGCTACCTTAACTGTTGAGTCTTCAGACCTGAAAGGAACAGAGATTGGTGGCGCTTTGATTCCACGATTGATTGATGAATTGCCCATTATCGCTCTACTTGCGACACAAGCCCAAGGTGTAACAGTTATCAAGGATGCTGAGGAACTTAAGGTTAAGGAAACAGACCGCATTCAGGTTGTGGCAGACGCTTTAAATAGCATGGGTGCGGATATCACACCTACAGCAGATGGAATGATTATCAAAGGAAAATCAGCCCTTCACGGTGCTAGAGTCAATACTTTTGGAGACCACCGTATCGGAATGATGACAGCCATTGCAGCCCTCTTGGTTGCTGATGGAGAAGTGGAGCTTGACCGTGCTGAAGCTATCAATACCAGCTATCCTAGCTTCTTTGATGATTTGGAGAGCTTGATTCATGACTAAGGTATTACTAGGATTTATGGGGGCTGGCAAATCGACTATTGCAAGAGGCTTGGACCCTAATTACCTTGATATGGATGCCCTGATTGAGAAACGCTTAGGTATGTCCATTGCGGAATTTTTCGTGGAAAAGGGAGAAGAAGCCTTTCGTCAGATAGAATCAGAAGTCCTAGCTGATTTACTACAAAGAGACCAAGTTGTGTCAACTGGTGGGGGAGTGGTTATTTCTCAGCGAAATCGTGACTTACTAAAGACAAATTCTGATAATATCTACCTGAAAGCTGATTTTGACACCCTCTACCAACGCATATCAGCTGATAAAGACAATCAGCGCCCGCTTTTTCTAAATAATAGCAAGGAAGAATTAGCAGCTATTTTCCAAGAAAGACAGACTTGGTATGAGGAAGTTGCCAGTCGGGTTTTGGATGTGACCAAGCTAAGCCCAGAGGAAATTATAGAGGAACTGAGATGAAAATTGCTTATCTAGGTCCCAAGGGATCATTTTCACACCACGTTGTGCAGACAGCTTTTCCTCAGGAGGAATTGCAAGCCTTTGCCAATATTACAGATGTTATCAAGGCCTATGAGCAAGGCTTGGTGGACTATTCTGTGGTGCCAGTTGAAAATTCTATCGAAGGTAGTGTTCATGAAACCTTGGACTACCTTTTTCATCAGGCTCGCATTCAAGCAGTTGCAGAAATCGTTCAGCCTATTCATCAGCAGTTGATGGTGGTTCCAGGCCATACTAAGATTGAAAAGATTTTTTCACATCCACAGGCTTTGGCTCAAGGAAAGAAATTCATCGATGAACAATATCCAGAGGCCCAAATCGAGGTAACAGCTAGTACAGCTTATGCAGCCCGTTTTATTTCTGAACATCCAGACCATCCTTATGCAGCGATTGCACCAAGAAGTTCTGCTGAAGAATATGGCTTGGAACTGATTGCCGAGGATATTCAAGAAATGGAAGCCAATTTCACACGTTTCTGGGTTTTGGGAGCTGAAAAGTCTTCTATTCCCTTGAAAGCACAAACTGAGAAAATGACTTTGGCCTTGACCTTACCGGACAACCTTCCAGGTGCCCTTTATAAGGCTCTGTCGACCTTTGCTTGGAGAGGAATTGACCTGACAAAAATTGAAAGTCGGCCACTCAAGACAGCACTGGGTGAATACTTTTTCATTATTGATGTGGACTATGCTGATAAGGACTTGGTCCACTTTGCCCAAAAAGAATTAGAAGCCATCGGAATCCAGTATAAGGTTCTGGGTGCCTATCCCATTTATCCAATATCAGACCATGGAAAGGAGAGAAGATGAGTAAAGAAAATCCTTTAAGCCATCACGAGCAGTTACGTTATGACTATCTTTTTAAGAACATTCATTACCTCAATGAGCGAGAGAAAAAAGAGTTTGCTTACCTGCAAGGTAAGTTAAATATGGCTAGTGGTAGTGAAGTTTCTCCAGAAATTCATAATGAAAATCACGATATGGAAGATTCTTTCATGGAACCAATCAATCAGTCTCCTCTTCCAACCTACGGTAACCGTAGTCGTGCAAAAAAATATCAGAAAAGTCATCCTCTTCCAAAGGTTAAGTCCAAAAAACGTAAGATTCGTTGGGGGCGCATTTTTGCAGGATTGCTTGCCCTTCTAGCCTGTGTCGGTTTTGGCATGATTTTTATGTTCCTAAAAGGCTATTCAAATGCGGATCAAAATAAACCTGCCAATGCTAAGGCAGCTCAAGTAGAAGTTTTTCATGGTCAAGATACCAAGGATGGGGTTAATATTTTGATTATGGGGACGGATGGACGGATTGGCCAAAATAGTGCTGAAACAAGAACGGACTCTATTATGGTCTTAAACGTTGGTGGCTCAGATAAGAAAATTAAGCTGGTCAGCTTCATGCGTGATAACTTAGTTTATATTGATGGATATAGTAAGATTATCAATGGAAAGAAACAAACAGATAACAAGTTAAATGTAGCCTATGAACTAGGGGAACAGGAAGGCCAAAAAGGAGCAGAAATGGTTCGCCAAGTATTGAAAGATAATTTTGACTTGGACATTAAGTACTATGCCTTGGTTGATTTTCAGGCCTTTGCAACCGCTATTGACACTCTCTTCCCTGACGGGGTGACGATTGATGCCAAATTCTCAACCTTAGAAGGTCAACCTTTAACCGAAGCTACGGTGGGAGATGACTTGCATGCTACAGAAACAGAGTCTCCAACCCAGACTATCAAAGTTGGAAAACAGCAGATGAACGGTTCAACCTTGCTCAATTATGCTCGCTTCCGTGATGATGATGAAGGTGATTACGGTCGTACCAAGAGACAACAGCAAGTGCTGACAGCTGTTCTGCAGCAACTCAAGGATCCAACTAAACTTTTTACTGGATCAGAAGCACTTGGTAAGGTCTTTGGGATGACCTCTACGAATGTTCCCTATAGTTTCTTATTGACAAATGGTTTATCCTTCCTAGATGGAGCGCAAAATGGCATTGAGAGATTAACGGTTCCAGAACTAGGTGATTGGGTAGATGATTATGATGTTTATGGAGGACAGGCACTCTTAGTAGACCAAAATAAATATCAAACTAAACTTTCTCAAATGGGAATGAGATAAGATAAGACAAAATTCCAAATAAAAAAACTATACTTTAAATATAAAATAACGATCCTTGGACAATAGTCTCTTATCTCAAAAAAAGCAACGGATTTGCCGTTGCTTTTTTACATGGTTGTGGTAGTCTTTGTAAAATAGAATTGCTTAATAAACCATTTAGAAAGTCTATCCCATGCCTATTCACTATAACACAAATCAAACAACTTTACCACTAGAAATCAGTTCTTTCTTGCCACAAGATCATCTCGTCTTTACTATTGAAAAAGTGGTGAATACCTTGGAGGATAGTCACTTCCATACTTTCTATCATGCCTTTGGTCGCCCGTCTTATCACCCTAAAATGCTTGTATCTGCTCTTCTATTTGCCTATTCACAAGGGATTTTCTCTGGTCGAAAAATTGAAAAAATGATGGTTGAAAATCTGGCTATGCAGTACCTAACAGGACAGTTAGTTGTTAGCTACCGCACCATCAATCGTTTTCGTGTCGCTGAAGGGATGGAAGAACTCATTCGTGATCTTTTCATCGACCTCAATCTTCGTTTAAAAATGGAAGAGTTAGTGACCTTAGATTGTTTGTTTATTGACGGGACTAAGATTGAAGCCAATGCCAACAAGTATAGTTTCGTGTGGAAGAAAGCGACAGAGAAATTCTCCGCCAAACTTCAAGAACAGATACAAGTCTATTTTCAAGAAGAAATCACTCCCCTTATCCATCAAGCTATCGAACTGGATACACAAGAGCCTATCTCCTCAGAGCAGTTGCTTGCATTCTCTCAAGTCCTTGAAGAAGAATTGGAAAAACTGAGCCAGGACATTGAGGAGACACCCGTTAAAGGAAAGGACGAACGTAAAACACAACGTAGGAAACTCAAGAAAGTCTTGCGTAAAGTCAAGGATGATTTTTCAGTACGTGCTGAAAAATATGAGAGTTATCAGGAGACATTTGAAGGTCGCAACAGCTTTTCCAAAACCGATCCAGACGCCACTTTTATGCGGATGAAGGAAGATCATATGAAAAATGGCCAACTCAAGGCTGCTTATAATCTTCAAATCGCTACTGAAAACCAATTTGTTCTTCACTATGATATCTTCTCAAATCCGACAGATACCAAGACTCTTCTGCCCTTACTTGAAACCTATCCGCATGACATAAAGACAGTTGTCGCAGATGCTGGATATGGAAGTGAAGAGAACCTTCTTCGTTTAGATGAAAAGAAGGTAAACCATCTGATTAAATATGCCATGTTTGATAAGGAACAGAAAAGAGGGTATAAACAGTCAGCTAGAAACTTAGCGAATTGGCACTATAATGACAAGGGGGATAGCTACACACATCCTGATGGCTGGTGCTATCGTTTTCACCATACCAAACATCAGAAAACACAGACGGACTTTCAACAGGAAATCAAGGTTTACTACGCAGACGAACCTGAATCAGCTCCTCAAAAGGGACTGTATATGAACGAACGCTATCAGCACTTAAAAACGAAAGAATGTCAGGCGCTTTTATCTCCCCAAGGTAGACAGATTTTCGCTCAACGCAAGATTGATGTGGAACCTGTCTTTGGGCAGATAAAGGCTTGTTTGGGTTACAAGAGATGTAATCTGAGAGGGAAGCGTCAAGTGAGAATTGACATGGGATTGGTACTTATGGCCAATAACCTCCTAAAATACAATAAGAGAACGACTCAAAATTAAAAAGCTAGAGTTCTACAATTGGAAATCTCTAGCTTTTTTGTAGTCGAGAACTATTTTGTCTCAGACTCTTTCTATATGATGAGAAAATGTTATAATAAAGATTAAGTAGAATGGTCACTGATGTAACCTATCTGAAAAGGAGCAGGAAGTATTGACAGCGGTAGCAATGACCTTATCAGGACATCCAGATGTTTTTAGGGCGTGTTATATAGCTTTTATGAATGACGAACCAAGCTATCATTATCATCCAATGATAGGGGCGCCGTTGGAATTTTTCTATGAAAAAGAACTCGTGCGGATTCGGCGTCTTCAAGAAGAAGTTATCCTACCTCGTTCAGTTTTTATCCAGTATGCTTCCTATGTGGATCTCTGTTTAAGTCGTATCTATCCTTTGGGTAGTGTTGTCGAACTTGATCGTGAGCTCCTTCCTAAGGAGTTGGTTGAGTCATTTGAAAGCGAACAGATGGACTTTTTTGTAGTCATTTCCGGTCGTCGAGTTGATTTGGCAAACGGACATTACGTGGATTATGTTGGTCATGGCTATCCGTTTGGGCTACGATTTGACATCTCTCCTTTGCTTATAAGTAATCTTTTTATTAAGAGAGTTGTATCAGAAGGATATTCGGATACCGTGGATGAACACTACTGCCAAGAAGCTCTGCGTAAGGAATACCTAAATGCAGGTATGGTATCCAGTGTTTATGTTAAGGAGGAAGTGAATGAAGATTGATGTATCGGAAGTTCTGTTACAAAAAGAGTTGTTGAGTATCTCTGTTGAGAGTATTAAATCACAGCTTTCTGTTTCGAGAAGTCGTCTATCAGAGGTCGTTTCAACTGATAGCCTCAAAGGGGCAGTGAAGGATGCCATTAACCAGAAAGTGACCAACTATCAGATACCACTGGTCGATAACTATATCAATACCTTGGATAGTATTTTCAGTCGCTATGAAGGGATTTTGAAATTATTCCAAGATACTGTGTCAGAGACTAATACTAGTGCGATTATTCATACAGAATATCTAGAGAGCCTCAAGCAACGTATAAAAGATCCTGTTAATGATTTGAATAAAATTTCAAGTGAGGCACTAATTATCTATGCAGGGATTGGTGATATTCTGACGTTAACGAATCCTAGTTTGGATAGTGTGAAGGCGAGCTATAGTGAAGCAGTCAAGAGTTTAGATGATACCATAAAGAACATGGAAGCTTTTAATAGTGTTCTTTTAAAGACAGATACTTTTGACCTTATAGATATGCAAAATAGTGAAATTGCTACCCTATCAGGTTATGCTCCTCTTCCATATGGGAACACCGCATCGAGAAATTATTATAATCGAACTTGGTTTAAAAACTCAGTTTCAGAGATACACTCAGCTATCCATAGCAACTCCAAAGCTGTGAAGTACCAAAATGCTCTCGCAAAACAGCTTGCCGAGTCTAAATATAGTGGGACGGTAGCTGAAAATAAAGACTTAATAGATGCATTATTTAATGTGTATAAAGATATAAAAGAAAATCGTCTGTATAAAAAAGTTGAATATTTTGAATTGGAATCTATGTTGGCAGCTTTATATGCGTATTTTCGTTTTAGAAAAAATAAAAAAGGGGATATCATTGTTTATAAAGCAACAACAGAATTCGGTAAGTCATTAGATGATTATTTTAAAGTTGGTAAGAAATTAAGTGGTAGTCGTATTTACGAAGTCATTCAATATAAAAATGGTGATGTTTCAAAGGCCTTTAAATCCATTATGAAAAATCTAGGCTACACTAAATATAACGAAGAATTGAGAAAGGTTTTCGAATCTTTTACAAATACAACTCGATTTAGAACTAAAGTGGCTAGTGTCGGAAAATCAATTGTGTCTACAACTGGAAGTCTACTGAAAGAAGAATTCACTAATGAAATAAGTTTCATGGATGCTGGTAAAGGCCTGTGGAAAGGAATTACAAGTGAGAAAGGACTCATAGGTTCTGTTAAAGAAGGACTAACAAACTTTAAATCCGCTACGAAGTTTGGTAAGTTTTTAAAAGGAGCTACAGTTGTTGGAGCTGCTTTAGATGTGGTTGATACTTTTTCAAACATCAGTGAAAATGAAAAAGAGGCCAAACGTCAAGGATTGAGAGGAAATGAAGTTGAGGCTAGTAAGGCGACAGGTTTTGTGATAGATGCGGCTAAGGCAGCGGGAACAACTGTTGCAGGGATTGCTGCAGCGAGTGCTACGGCAACTTTCGTTGGTTTAGTTGCTGGTGCGACAGCTCCTGTTTGGTTACCTGGGGCAATTGCAATTGGAGTATCCGCAGGTGCTGTTTGGCTTGCAAATAAATTTAATGATGATTTTCATATAACAGATAATCTTAAAAAAGGCGCCAATAGCCTGATAAAAGGCATGAGAGGATGGTTTAAATGATTATTGAAAGAGTCAAAAAATTTTTTGAGTTTCAAAGAAGGAGTGTCCATGGACCAGTTCCTCTTTGGGGAGTATTAAATGGGATTTTTATTTTGTATCCCTTGGTATTTACAGGATTTTGGCTTGCAGGATTAAGGATTTTAAAAAATCCTGCCTTACATCAAGGCTTGATTATTACAGGGATTGTTGTTTGGATTTTAAATCTGGTTTTTCTTTTGGATCTTAAGCGAGGAATTTTAACTAGCTTTGGAACCTATCTCATGTATCTGACTGGCCATGTTTATGCCATCATTGCTTTTAGCAGTTTAAGTGGGGATCATAGTTTTATTAGTTTGAAAATTTTCCTCCCCCTTATTTTTGCTATTATAGTTGTGATTGTTGAGACTTGTCTAGTCAACTTAGATTCTGAAGAAATTTTATCAGAAAAGGCCGTCAAAAATGTCTATAATTTTTTATTTGGACCTCCTGTAATTTTATCACTTTGCTTTATTTTTTTAGGGATAATTGGATATGATTATTTTATGGGATGGGGGATGTCTTTATCATTCATGATTTTTGGACCTGCTTTATACCGAACATGGCTTTATATTATCTATGCCTACCAACACCGTAATGATGTTGAGGAAGAGACTTCAATCAAGCATATAGAAGTAAACCCAGATATGATTTCAAACAGAGAATTTGACAGAGATAGGTTTAAAAAGTAAAGTTTTAAAAGGCATGAGAGGATGGTTTAAATGATACTGGAACGAATTAAAAAAACATTTGAATTTCAAAGAAGTAGAATAAAGGGACCGGTTCCTCTTTGGGGGGTATTAAATGGGATTTTTATTTTATATCCTATATCCTTTTTGGCGTTTTTTGCAGGAGGATTAGAGGTGCTCAACAATCCCTCTTTGTATCAAGGCTTGATTATTACAGGAATTATTGTTTGGGTATTAAATCTAGTTTTTCTTTTGGATCTTAAGCGAGGGATATTAACCAGTTTTGGAACCTATCTCATGTATCTGACTGGTCATATTTATATCATTATTGGTTTTGGTGCTATGAGTGGGGACCATAATTTTATTGGATTAAAGCTATCCCTTCCTCTTATACAATCCATTATTGTAATAGCCGTCATGAGCTGCTTGGTCAATTTAGACTCTGAAGAAATTATCTCACAGAAAGCCAGCAAATTTATGGTTAATTTTTTACTCGCTCCTCCACTTATTTTATCGTGTGTCTGTATATTTTTAGCGATGTTTGGATATGAATATTTTTGGGGATGGGGAGCGTCTTTATTATCAATGGCTTTTGGACAAGCTGTGTACTTACCTTGGTTTTATATTATTTATGCCTACCAACACCGTCATGATGTTAAGGAAATAAGACCAATTAAGCATATAGAAGTGTCTTCGGATTTGATTCAAAATAAAGAATTTGATAAAAATAGATTTAAAAAGGAAAAGAAACATGATTAAAGAAATACAGCTACATATGAGCCATTTGATGACAGACCAGGTCCAGATTCAAGCGGACGAACTATTGGAGTTATTTGTTCATACAGAACTCCTTCCCTATACTGATGGTATTTATAAAGATGGCCCTACCATTTTTGAGATGACTCCAACTCAATTTAACGAAGAAAAGCAAGATGTGGGAGTCTATATTCCAGTTATATCTGAAGCAGAGCCAACAAGTCAACTGGATTATCAGGCATCTCTAGATATAGAAGGAATTAGCAAGCGGGTTCTATTTGATGGTAGCTTGGATGAAACAATTGAGGAGATGAAAGCTTATATTCGTGATCATGGTTGGGAGTTGCAAGATAAGTTATACCTAGTCTTGATTCCAGTTTATGATGATTTGTTTGTGGATTTGATTATCCCAGTGGAGAAGTAAAATGGCAGAAATTACATATGGTATGAATCAATCCTTAATGATGAGTAATGTCTTGAGTGTGAACTATAATATTGTGGGGGATGAGATTGCAGTAGCCTTTCAAGACATGATTCAAACAGCTGTAGCAGCTGGATATACACCTAAAAGCAACCCATTTTACTCATGCCCCCATATCGGAGAATTGGAAGATGGAACATACAACATCACAGTCTATCTTCCCGTTCATGAGGATTATCTAGGAAAAGAAGAGATAATGGAAGGGACAGCCTATAACAGTTATTTTTTGGTTCCTCGAATGGCAGGAGTAAGAGTTACTGGAGAGGAAGCTGTTGACTTTGATAAGGGAATATACGTGCTAACCAAATTATTGCTTGATAATGACTTAGAAGAATCTACACCCGTGTTTTATATTTCAAGTAAGATAAATGATGTTTTGTATACAGATATCATGGTAGGGATACGAGAAAAAAGCGATTGAGGATAATATACGGAGAGCTAACGCATTCGGATAAGAATAGGCAGAATTAGACAGATGAATCCATGTTCTGATGTTTCCTTTTTAGCATCTAAGATAAACATGTTTGATTTTAATCAAAAACCAGGATGAAGTTTATCTTCATCCTGGTTTTTGTGTGCTTAAAAGTTAGTTGGACTCATCCTTCTTACTCTTAAGTAGAAAAGTTGCTGTTAGGACTAGACTCAATCCTGACAAGAATAGTAGTGGATTGGATGTTTCACCAGTAGCTGGAAGTTGTTCTTTAGGAGAATCACTTGCAGATTGAACAAGGTCTGGACTAGATGAAACTTGCTTAGAGTTGTTGGCTAATGGTTTGATATCTGTTTCACTTGGTTTTTGCTCTGCAGTAGTTGATGCTCCATTAGCTTGATAAACGACTGCATAGGTGCTGAAATGACTAGTCATAAATTCTGCCATTCCCTCGCGAATAGTAAAATCGAGTGCCTGTAACTCTTTTGATGGAGTTAGGTAGTAGACATTTTCGACAGCTGAGGAAATAGGCAAGCGGACCAAGACAGTTCCTTTTGGTTGTAAACTATGATCTGTTGAATTTTTAAGGTGAAGATCGTAAGCATCATAGGTCTTACCAAATAGTTCTTGAGCTAAGACACGTCTGCTAGAAATGTGAGAAATTCCCTCTAAGTCAGTCGCTCCTCCAATAATTTCAACTTTAGTCTTTTCATCCTTTAAGACACGAAGTTTATATTCAGGAACAGAAACAGTAGGAGCTTGTTCTTGTCCCGCTGTCCCGACAGGTTGAGTGTACTCAGGGATAGAAACAGTAGGCGGTTGTTCTAGTCCTGCTGTGCCGATAGGTTGAGTGTACTCAGGAATATTTACTACAGGCGGTTGTTCCTGTCCAGCCGTTCCGATAGGTTTAGTGTACTCAGGAATATTTACTACAGGCGGTTGTTCCTGTCCAGCAGTTCCGATAGGCTCAGTGTACTCAGGAATAGAAACGGTAGGTGGCAGTTCTTGTCCCGCTGTGCCGATAGGTTTAGTGTACTCAGGAATGTTTACTACAGGGGGTTGTTCCTGTCCGGCTGTACCTATAGGTTTAGTATACTCCGGAATATTTACTACAGGGGGTTGTTCCTGTCCAGCTGTACCGATAGGCTTAGTGTATTCAGGAATTTCTACAATAGGAGTAGGGTCATTTCCCTTGCTTGTAGTTGGCTGCTGATTCTCAACCTTCTTATCATCCTTTTTGGTAAAGACAGCTACGACAGGACTGCTTGTTGTATTTCCCTGGATAGAATAAGCTTCTATCGCATTTCCAATTTTTCGATTGGTTTCGTCAGGGATAGGGATTTGTACCTGATTATCTTGGATTGATAAGACAGTCTGATCTCCAGTCGTAACTAGATGATTATCGTCTATTCTGCGTAAAACGAGTGGATCTTTGATGCCTGGGAAGGTCACAGCGATGGCTTCCCAATCTCCAGCTGGAAGAGTTAAAGAGATGTTTTTATCCCCTTCCTTAAGTGGTGCGATACTTGGACTATCCAAGCTTACAGCTGGAGCCTTAATCACATCAAATGAATCTAGAGAAATTTTCTTGCGACCTGCTGGTGAATTTGGATCAACTTTCAATGTCAAAATATGATTACCATCGGTCAGATTAGTAAATTCTCCAATTAAGGTTGCCTTTTGGGTAGCGCCAGCAGTGTAGAAGTCTAGACTTGGCATTTCTTTTCCATCCAGTGTCACGAGAGCTTTTCCGAGAGCGGATGTTTTGAGTCCGTAAATTCGAATACCTGTTCCAGTAAATGGAATGGTTGCCTGAGCTTCTGAAGCAGTACTTGGGTCACTGTTATTGATATCCGCATATTTTTCTGTGCTCTTATATAATTCAGTATCGCTCCAATCTTTGAATTGAGATCCGTATTGAATGCGAGGGTCGCGGTCATCCATTTTTTCAATGGTTGTTCCTTGTCCCGGTAAAACTTTAAAGTAGTCTAAGGAGATTTTGGAACGTTCACTGCCACGGTGTTTATGCTCTTGTTTTACAGTGATGGTCATCACATGAGCACCATCTGACAATCCTGTGAAGCGACCGATAAGGCTACCTTTTTCAGTTGCACCTGCAGTATAGAAGTCCAGTTCACCGACTGATTTACCATCGATTTTGACTTCAGCGATTCCCAATTGAGATGATTTGAGACCATAGATTTCAATGCCAACACCATTGAAAGGAATGGTTGCTGTCGCATCTTTATCTGTATAGTTACCTAGTGAAAGGTCGGCAAACTTCTCTGTTCCTCCAAATAATTCTGAGTCTGCCCAGTTTCCAAATGCAGAACCGTATTGGATTCGGCTATCACGGTCATCCATCAATTGGTTATAGGTTTCGACATTGGCCTTTTCGGATACCTGTGTAGAAACATTACCCAGCATAGCCTTAACAGTATAAGTGTAGGCGAGTTGAGGGTCGAGTGAACGGTCGATAAAATGGGTTTGATTGGTCACAAATTCTCTGCTTGCAGAGGTTTGGCCGGATTCGTCTTTCACGTGTCTTTGGATAACATAGTGGGTAGCGCCTTCTACTTGGTTGAAGGTAAGTTCGGCAGTGACGCCATTTTGTCTAACTGCTGTCAGACTGGTTACACGACCAGGGAAATGTTCAAAGGTAATGACATCACCTTTTTGTGTTGCCAGTTGAATGCGGCCATCTTTCAGAACAGTTGCTTTGACAGATTTACCATTAACCTTAACCTGACTGGCTTCGATATTTGGATAATCTACAACTAGGTCTCCACCGACATTTGAAAGGAAGGACAAGCTTTGCAGGTTTTTATCTTTCCACTTCATGCTGACTTCAAAGTTACCGCGAGCAACCAGACCAGAAACCTGACCGTCTTTCCAAGCATCTGGAAGGGCTGGCAATGGTGCAATGTAGCCAGTGTGTGATTGAAGAAGCATTTCTGCAATTCCACTGGTTGCTCCAAAGTTTCCATCGATTTGGAAAGGTGCGTGCGTATCCCAAAGGTTTTCTAGGGTTGAATATTTGAGCTGTTCAGCGAGCAAGCGATGGGCACGGTTACCGTCTAAGAGACGAGCCCAGAGGTTGATTTTATTGGCCTTAGACCAACCAGTACCACCATCTCCGCGATGGTTCAAAGTTGCACGCGCAGCTTCTAAGTATTCAGCCTGGTCCTTGCTAAAGAGCGTACCTGGGAAGAGACCTACCAGATGGGAAACGTGGCGGTGGTTATTTTCAATGCCTTCATTAGTGAATTGTGGACTGTCTTCTTCGTACCATTCCTTGATACGTCCTTCTTTGTTAATGTGAAGTGGTTTTAGTTTGTCAAATTTAGCCTTGACCTCTGTGACTAAGTCTTGGTCGACTTTCAGATGGTTGGCAACTTCCATGTAGTCATGGAATAGCTGCCAGACTAGCGACTGGTCAAAGGTGTTTCCGATGGTGATGGTACCGTGTTCTGGTGAGTAGGATGGAGAAGACACCCAACGGTCACTGGCCTGGTCATAGTGCAAGAAGGAGTTCCAGAACTTAGCAGTTTCCTTGAGCATTGGATAGATCTTTTCTTTGAGATAAGTCTCATCCTTGGTGAATTTATAGTAGTCATAAACGTTCTGCATCATCCAAGCATTAGCTGCTGGCGACCAACCCCAATAGTAATTCCAACCAGGGGTAGTCCAGCCAAATGGTGTCGCCTGGGTATGAACCAGCCAGCCATTTTCTTGTCCATCTTTGGATTCGATACCAGCGTATTCCTTGGCAGCGATACGGCCATAGTAACGCATATCGTCAATGTAATTGATCATTGGCTTGGCTGTTTCAGCTAGATTGCTCATGTAGGCTGGCCAATAGTTCATTTGCAAGTTGACATTGAGGTGGTAGTCAGCGTTCCAAGGTGGATTGTCTACAGCATTCCAGACTCCTTGTAGGTTGGCAGGAAGGGCATCTGTCCGATCACGAGATGAACTAATCAATAAATAACGTCCGTATTGGAAGAAGAGTTCTTCCAGTTTTTGCCCTTTGCTAGGGTTATAGGTCTGAAGGGCCTCTTTTGTCGTTTGAGCAGTATTGCTTCCACCTAGGTTTAGTTTGACGCGGTTAAAGAGGCTTTGATAGTCTTTGATATGGTTCTTTTTAAGTGTCTCGTAGTCTTTGCCCCTAGCTGCTTCTACAATGCCTTTAACTGTTTTTTCGAGGTCAATGTCTTTGCGATAGTTTGTTTTTGGATTCTGAGCAAAGTTAGTCTTGGCACTGAGTAAAAGCGTAGCGTAGCTAGCTCCTGTGATTGTTAAACTATCCTCATGGACAGTAACTTTTCCGTCCGTTTTAATTCCTAGATAGGATGCGAACTGGAGGCCATTATCTTTGACTGTACCTTTTAGTAGGATACCATTTGGGTCTGTCGTAACATGGCCACTCTTGTAGTTAGAATATTCCGCTGAGTAGTCTCCGTTAGCAAGTAAATCTTCTGTTAAGCTATTCCAAACTGTAAAATCAAGTTTTTTGTCCCCTTTTTGGGTCAAGTGGGTCACGGTGACATCATCAGGATAGCTGGAGAAGGTTTCTCTTTTAAAGGTCGTTCCATCTTGGGTGTAAGAAGTTGTAGTAGTGGCTTCTGTGATATCCAAACCACGGTGATAGTCTGTAACTGTATCCAGCCCCTTTTTCTGGTTATTGAAGACCATGAAGATATCACCAAAGGCTAGATAACGTCCATACTGGGCGTTGTTTGGTCCAACTAGATTTTGTTCAGCTAATCGTTTGGCTTTTTGGCGATCTCCGTCTTCAAGGGCTTTACGAATCTCTGCCAAGACCTTATATCGCTCCTGATAGTTTCCTCCATTATAGTCGGTACTGTCGGGACGCGGTCCACCTGACCAAAGAGTTTTTTCGTTGTATTGGATTCTCTCCTCGCCAATGAGACCAAAAACCTTAGCACCCATTTCACCATTCCCAACTGGGAGTGCTTGTTTTTCCCAGCCATCATAGGAAGGAGCTGTTGGTCGATCATAGTTTAGGTGATAGTTGCTTTGTTCTGTCACAGGTAGTTCTGGTTTTTCGGTTTCCTTATTTTCATTAGGTTTTACAATAGCCTCAGTACTGGCTTGATTAGTTGTAGCAGAAGTAACATCAGCATTAGCGGGTTTGCTTTCAGAAGAACTATTATTAGCTAGAACTGGTTTTGTATGATCAATTGGCACGTTTGGCTGTGTATGCTCAGTTGATTCACTTGCTTTCGTTATAGTGTCTGTCTTAACTGTAGTTTTCTCTAATGCAGGCTCGTTTTGCTGTACTTCAATAGTATCAGCAGAGACGGTATGACTAGCTAGAAAAACCGCTCCAAGCAAAACAGAGGCTGTGCCGACTGTTAGCTTTCGAATACTGTAGCGACAGGATTTCTCCCTCCAAATTTTTTCCATAGAAACCTCCTTTATTAATTAAAAGCGCTTTCATTTTTAATGAGGCGAACTTTTGTTTCTATATTGTATTGTTAATCTAATTTTACCAGCTAATGAAGTGTTGTCAAGAGGATTTGAGAAGGATATATATTTGATATTGTTTTGTATTAAAAAAGTGGAGGAAACGAATAGTAAGGGAGTGTATTTTTTATATTCTTTCTAGTTTTGACTAGAAAGATAAGCCAACTTTAATTACAGCTTACTCATCTCTGAAAGCGTAAAACAAACTAGTCAGGGTGGCTAGTTTGTGGTATAATGAAAGAGACTCAAAAAGAAACAGGAGAAAAATGATGGATTTACTTTTAGCAATTGTATTGATTGTGCTAGCTTTTCTAGGAGGAGCTCTTGGGGGAATGTACTTGGTTCGTAAGCAAATTGAAAAAGAATTCGCTGACAACCCACGTTTGAATGCTGAAGCAGTTCGTACTCTTTTGAGTGCAAATGGTCAAAAACCAAGCGAAGCTAAGGTACAACAAGTTTACCACCAAATCATCCGCCAACAAAAAGCAGCCCTTGCTAACAATAAAAAGAAAAAATAAATAAGGAAAAGTCTGGGATGAAAGTTCCAGACTTCTCACTATGTTGGCTATGGTTTAGGGATGAGACTTTTTCCTTGCATTCTATTGATATTTGATTATGATTAAGAGAGATAGTAGTTGTTGAAGCTGTCCTTCAGTTCTTAAAGACAAGTAATCATAATGAACTATCAATCAGAAAGAAGACTAGAAAGAAGACTGTATGGATAATCGACCAATTGGTTTTTTGGATTCGGGTGTCGGGGGCTTGACCGTTGTGCGCGAGCTCATGCGCCAGCTTCCCCATGAAGAAATCGTCTATATTGGAGATTCGGCACGGGCGCCTTACGGGCCCCGTCCTGCTGAGCAAATTCGTGAATATACTTGGCAGTTGGTCAACTTTCTTTTGACCAAGGATGTCAAAATGATTGTCATTGCTTGTAATACTGCGACTGCGGTCGTCTGGGAAGAAATTAAGGCTCAACTAGATATTCCTGTCTTGGGTGTGATTTTGCCAGGAGCTTCAGCAGCCATCAAGTCCAGCCAAGGTGGGAAAATCGGAGTGATTGGAACGCCTATGACGGTCCAATCTGACATCTACCGTCAGAAAATCAACGATTTGGATCCGGACTTACAGGTGGAGAGTTTGGCCTGTCCCAAGTTTGCTCCCTTGGTGGAGTCTGGTGCTCTGTCAACCAGTGTCACCAAGAAAGTGGTCTATGAAACCCTGCGTCCCTTGGTTGGAAAGGTGGATAGCCTGATTTTGGGCTGTACCCATTATCCACTCCTCAGACCTATTATTCAAAATGTCATGGGGCCCAAGGTTCAGCTCATCGATAGTGGAGCAGAGTGCGTACGAGATATCTCAGTCTTACTTAATTATTTTGAAATCAATCGTGGTCGCGATGCTGGACCACTCAATCACCGTTTTTACACAACAGCCAGCAGCCAAAGTTTTGCACAAATTGGTGAAGAATGGCTGGAAAAAGAGATTTATGTGGAGCATGTAGAATTATGACAAATAAAATTTATGAATACAAGGATGACCAGGACTGGTATGTCGGGTCCTATGGTATTTTTGGTGGCGTCCGGACGTTGACGGATGATGACTTGGATTTTCCTCTATTGGAGTTTGCCCAAAGATTTCGAGATGAGGATCGAGGTTTTCCTGTTTCTGTTACTGTTTTACGCTATGGTTCTCTCTATCGTTTATTGTCTTTTGTGGTAGATATCCTTAACCAAGAAATGGGACGAAATGTGGAAGTCATCCAACGTCAGGGGGCTTTGCTCTTGGTTGAAAATGGGCAACTCCTGCATGTAGAATTACCCAAAGAAGGTGTTGATGTAGAAGCCTTCTTTGAGACAAACAAGGTCAGAGAAACCTTATTGATTGCAACTCGAAACGAAGGCAAGACCAAAGAGTTCCGAGCTATCTTTGATAAGTTAGGCTACGATGTGGAAAATCTTAATGACTATCCTGACCTGCCTGAAGTAGCTGAAACAGGCATGACCTTCGAAGAAAATGCCCGTCTCAAGGCAGAAACCATTTCTCAATTAACGGGCAAGATGGTTTTGGCAGATGACTCAGGTCTCAAAGTCGATGTCCTTGGTGGCTTGCCAGGTGTCTGGTCAGCTCGTTTCGCAGGTGTGGGAGCTACTGACCGTGAAAACAATGCCAAACTCTTGCACGAATTGGCCATGGTCTTTGAACTCAAGGACCGCTCGGCTCAATTCCATACAACCCTAGTCGTAGCAAGTCCCAACAAGGAAAGCTTGGTTGTTGAAGCAGACTGGCCTGGCTACATTAACTTTGAACCTAAGGGTGAAAATGGCTTCGGCTATGATCCTCTCTTCCTTGTAGGAGAGACAGGCAAATCATCAGCTGAATTAACCCTCGAAGAAAAAAATAGTCAATCTCACCGTGCCTTAGCCGTTAAGAAACTTTTGGAGGTATTTCCATCATGGCAAAGCAAACCATCATTGTAATGAGCGATTCCCATGGCGATAGCTTGATTGTGGAAGAAATCCGTGATCGCTATGTAGGCAAAGTTGACGCCGTTTTTCATAACGGCGATTCTGAATTGCGTCCTGATTCTCCACTCTGGGAGGGAATCCGTGTTGTTAAAGGGAACATGGACTTCTACGCTGGCTACCCAGAACGTTTGGTGACCGAGCTTGGTTCGACCAAGATTATCCAAACTCATGGTCACTTGTTTGACATCAATTTCAACTTTCAAAAGTTGGACTACTGGGCTCAGGAAGAAGAGGCCGATATCTGTCTCTATGGTCACTTGCATGTGCCAAGTGCTTGGATGGAAGGAAAGACTCTTTTTCTAAATCCAGGTTCCATCAGTCAACCACGTGGGACTATCAGAGAATGTCTCTATGCTCGTGTGGAGATTGATGACAGTTATTTTAAAGTGGACTTTTTGACACGAGACCACGAGGTGTATCCGGGCTTATCCAAGGAGTTTAGCCGATGATTGCCAAGGAGTTTGAGACTTTCTTGTTGGGGCAAGAAGAAACTTTTTTGACCCCTGCTGAAAATCTAGCTGTGTTGATTGATACCCACAATGCGGATCATGCGACCCTCTTGCTCAGTCAGATGACCTATACCCGTGTTCCTGTTGTAACAGATGAAAAACAGTTTGTTGGGACGATTGGGCTCAGAGATATTATGGCTTATCAGATGGAGCATGACTTGAATCAAGAAATTATGGCGGATACGGATATCGTTCATATGACGAAAAGGGATGTAGCGGTTGTTTCGCCTGATTTTACCATTACGGAGGTCTTGCACAAGCTGGTAGATGAGTCCTTCTTGCCGGTTGTGGATGCGTCAGGGATTTTCCAAGGGATCATCACGCGCAAGTCTATCCTCAAGGCAGTCAATGCCCTCTTGCATGACTTTAGTAAGGAATATGAGATTCGATGCAAATGAGAGACAGAATTTCAGATTTTTTAGAGGAAAAGCAGGGCTTGTCTGCCAATTCCAAGCAGTCCTATAAGTATGATCTGGAGCAATTTTTAGACATTGTAGGCGAGAGGATTTCTGAGACCAGTCTCAAGATTTACCAAGCCCAACTAGCCAATCTAAAAATCAGCGCCCAGAAACGAAAGATTTCGGCCTGTAACCAATTTCTCTACTTTCTCTATCAAAAAGGAGAAGTGGAAAGTTTTTACCGCTTGGAATTAGCTAAACAAGCTGAAAAGAAAGCTGAAAAACCAGAAATTCTAGACCTAGACTCTTTTTGGCAGGGGAGCGACTATCCAGAGGGTCGCTTGCTAGCGCTCTTAATCCTAGAAATGGGACTCTTGCCGAGTGAGATTTTAGCTCTAAAGGTTGCGGATATCAATCTGGACTTTCAGGTGTTGCGAATCCAGAAGGCTTCCCAACAGAGGATTGTCACCATTCCCACGAGCTTGCTTTCAGAGCTAGAACCCTTGATGGGCCAGATCTATCTTTTTGAAAGGACAGGGAAAGCCTATTCTCGTCAATGGGCCTTCCGTCAGCTAGAGTCCTTTGTCAAGGAGAAAGGTTTCTCAACCTTATCCGCTCAAGCCTTGCGGGAACAGTTCATTCTAAGACAGATAGAAAAGAAGGTCGATTTGTACGAAATTGCAAAAAAATTAGGATTAAAAACAGTCCTGACCTTAGAAAAATATAGATAATGGATATTAAATTAAAAGATTTTGAAGGGCCCCTGGACTTGCTCTTGCACCTGGTTTCTAAGTACCAGATGGATATCTATGATGTGCCCATTACGGAAGTCATTGAACAGTATCTAGCCTATGTTTCAACCCTGCAGGCCATGCGTCTGGAAGTGACGGGGGAGTACATGGTTATGGCCAGTCAGCTCATGCTGATCAAGAGCCGCAAGCTCTTACCAAAGGTAGCGGAAGTGACAGATTTGGAAGATGACCTAGAGCAGGATCTTCTCTCTCAAATCGAAGAATACCGCAAGTTCAAGCTCTTGGGTGAGCATTTGGAAGCCAAGCACCAAGATCGGGCCCAGTATTATTCTAAAGCACCGACAGAGTTGATTTACGAAGATGCGGAGCTTGTTCATGACAAGACGACCATTGACCTCTTTTTAGCTTTTTCAAATATCCTAGCCAAGAAAAAAGAGGAGTTTGCACAGAATCACACGACTATCTTGCGGGATGAGTATAAGATTGAGGACATGATGGTTATCGTGAAAGAGTCCTTGGCTGGACGAGACCAGTTGCGCTTGCAGGATTTGTTTAAGGAAGCCCAGAATGTCCAAGAGGTCATCACCCTCTTTTTGGCAACCCTAGAGTTAATCAAAACCCAGGAGCTGATCCTCGTGCAAGAGGAAAGTTTCGGAGATATTTATCTCATGGAAAAGAAGGAAGAAAGTCAAGTGGCCCAAAGCTAGACTTGATAGAGAGGAAAGATGAGTACTTTAGCAAAAATAGAAGCGCTCTTGTTTGTAGCGGGTGAAGATGGGATTAGAGTCCGCCAGTTAGCTGAACTCCTCTCTCTGCCACCGACAGGCATCCAACAGAGTTTAGAAAAATTATCACAGAAGTATGAAAAGGACCCAGATTCCAGTTTGGATCTGATTGAGACTGGTGGTGCTTATAGATTGGTGACCAAGCCTCAGTTTTCAGAGATTTTGAAGGAATACTCTAAGGCACCTATCAACCAGAGTTTATCTCGGGCTGCCCTTGAGACCTTGTCCATCATTGCCTATAAGCAGCCCATCACACGGATAGAAATTGATGCCATCCGTGGGGTCAACTCGAGTGGGGCTTTGGCGAAGTTGCAGGCCTTTGACTTGATACGAGAAGACGGGAAAAAAGAAGTGTTGGGACGCCCCAACCTCTATGTGACAACAGATTATTTCCTAGATTACATGGGAATTAACCATTTGGAAGAATTACCAGTGATTGATGAGCTTGAGATTCAAGCCCAAGAAAGCCAATTATTTGGTGAAAGGATAGAAGAAGATGAGAATCAATAAGTATATTGCCCACGCAGGTGTGGCCAGTAGGAGAAAAGCAGAAGAGCTGATTAAGCAAGGCTTGGTGACAGTTAACGGCCAGGTGGTACGTGAACTTGCAACCACTATCAAGTCAGGCGACAAGGTCGAAGTTGAAGGCCAGCCTATCTACAACGAAGAAAAGGTTTACTATCTGCTTAACAAACCACGTGGTGTGATTTCCAGTGTGACAGATGACAAGGGCCGCAAGACGGTTGTCGACCTCTTGCCCAACGTGAAGGAGCGCATATACCCTGTAGGTCGTTTGGACTGGGATACATCAGGTGTCTTGATTTTGACCAATGACGGGGATTTTACGGATGAAATGATTCACCCTCGTAATGAGATTGACAAGGTTTATGTTGCGCGTGTTAAAGGTGTGGCCAATAAGGACAATCTCCGCCCCTTGACCCGTGGACTTGAGATTGATGGTAAGAAAACCAAGCCGGCTGTCTATGAGATTCTCAAAGTGGACCCAGTCAAAAACCGCTCTGTGGTGCAGTTGACTATCCATGAAGGGCGTAACCACCAGGTTAAAAAGATGTTTGAAGCTGTCGGTCTCCAAGTAGATAAGTTGTCACGGACCCGTTTCGGACATCTAGACTTGACAGGACTCCGTCCAGGAGAATTCCGTCGTCTTAATAAAAAAGAAATCAGCCAACTACACACCATGGCTGTAACCAAGAAATAATGAAACGAATTTTAATAGCGCCTGTGCGCTTTTACCAACGTTTTATCTCGCCAGCCTTTCCACCCTCTTGTCGCTTTGAGCCGACTTGTTCCAACTATATGATTCAGGCTATTGAAAAACATGGCTTCAAGGGTGTTTTGATGGGCTTGTCTCGGATTTTACGTTGCCATCCCTGGTCGAAAACAGGTAAGGACCCCGTCCCAGACCATTTTTCACTCAAACGGAATCATAAATAAAACGAATTACAATGGTGATTCGTTTTTTCACAAGTAGTTTTATCTGGAATGATGATTCCCGCTATCCTTCTCCTATAAAAAGTGGTAAAATGGATGAAAGAAAGAAGGAATTGAAATGACAACATTATTTTCAAAAATCAAAGAAGTAACAGAACTTGCTGCGATCTCAGGTCATGAAGCGCCTGTCCGTGCTTATCTTCGTGAAAAGTTGACACCACACGTGGATGAAGTGGTGACAGATGGCTTGGGTGGTATTTTCGGGATTAAACATTCAGAAGCTGCGGATGCACCGCGCGTCTTAGTCGCTTCTCACATGGATGAAGTTGGTTTTATGGTCAGCGAAATCAAGCCAGATGGTACTTTTCGTGTCGTAGAAATCGGTGGTTGGAATCCTATGGTGGTTAGCAGCCAACGTTTCAAACTCCTGACTCGTGACGGTCGTGAAATTCCTGTGATTTCGGGTTCTGTCCCTCCACATTTGACTCGCGGAAAGGGTGGACCAACTATGCCAGCTATTGCAGATATCGTCTTTGATGGCGGTTTTGCGGACAAGGCTGAGGCTGAAAGCTTTGGTATCCGTCCTGGCGACACCATCGTACCAGATAGTTCTGCAATCTTGACAGCCAATGAAAAAAATATCATCTCAAAAGCTTGGGACAACCGCTACGGTGTTCTTATGGTGAGTGAGCTAGCAGAAGCCCTTTCAGGTCAAAAACTCGGAAATGAACTCTATCTTGGCTCTAACGTCCAAGAAGAAGTTGGTCTTCGTGGTGCTCATACTTCCACAACTAAGTTTGACCCAGAAGTTTTCCTAGCAGTTGACTGCTCACCTGCTGGTGATGTTTATGGCGGTCAAGGCAAGATTGGAGATGGAACCTTGATTCGTTTCTACGACCCAGGTCACTTGCTTCTCCCAGGGATGAAGGATTTCCTTTTGACAACGGCTGAAGAAGCTGGAATCAAGTACCAATACTACTGTGGTAAAGGCGGAACAGACGCTGGCGCAGCTCATTTGAAAAATGGTGGTGTCCCATCAACAACAATCGGTGTTTGCGCTCGTTATATCCATTCTCATCAAACCCTCTACGCTATGGATGACTTCTTAGAAGCGCAAGCTTTCTTGCAAGCCTTGGTGAAAAAATTGGATCGTTCAACAGTTGATTTGATTAAACATTATTAAACATAAGGGAGGTGGTAGGGATGGTAGAACCAAACCTAGAAAGCCTTGTAAAAGATCTTTACAATCATGCTCGACATGATTTGAGTGAAGATTTAGTTGCTGCTCTCCTAGAGACTGCTAAAAAACTGCCTACTACAAATGAGCAATTGCTGGCAGTTCGTCTCTCAGGCCTGGTCAATCGTGAATTGCTCCTAAATCCTAAACATCCGGCACCTGAGTTGCTCAACTTGGCTCGCTTTATCAAAAGAGAAGAAGCTAAGTACAGAGGAACTGCAGCTTCTGCGATTATGTATGGGGAGCTCTTTAAAATGCTTTGATTCCATTGTGGATCAAAGCATTTTTTATATGGTAGAAAAGCAATTCTTGGTTAGGAAAAGAAAAAAGCCATCCCATTCAGGATAGCTTCTTGGTTCTTAGATTTGTTCAGCGATGACCTTTTCAGCAAGGTTCATGGCGTGGTCAGATACACGAGTATAGTGGGAAATGATGTCGATAAAGTTGACCCCAGCTTGCGTTGAACACTCGCCCTTGTTGAGACGCTTGATGTGGGTCTTTCTGAGAACACGTTCCATATTGTTGATTTCTTTATGTCGTTCAATCAGACTTTGAGCTTTTTCGATATCATTGTTTTCCACGCTATCAAGGGCATCCTTGATAAAGTCAGTGGTTTTTTGATAGATATCAGCTAATTCCTGTAAAGCAGCTTCAGAGAACTCAACATTTTTACGTTGAAGGTAGTCAGTCAGATTGATTAGGGCCTCAGCGTGATCCCCAATCCGTTCCAAATCACGGGATGAATCAAGGATGTTGGTCAGCACTTCACTTTCTTTCTGGCTAAGGGCCTCACTTGAAAGAGTAATGAGGTAGCGAGTCAATTTTTCATCAATGGTATTGATGGCTTCCTCTGTCTTGTGTCCTTTTTCAGCAACCTTTTCATTGAGGTCAATGATGTAGTTGTATGAAAGGTCAAAGGCTTTAGAAGCATAATTTCCCAAGTGAAGGAGTTCTTTTTTGGCATTTCCGAGAGCGATTGATGGAGCTTGTTTAATCAAATGCTCATCAAGATAAAGTGGCTCGTACTTGACAACTTCATCTTCACCAGGGATGAGCTTGGTTACAAAGTAGGCCAAGGCTCCGATGAATGGAAATTGTACAATGGTGTTACTTACGTTAAAGGCACCGTGAGAGAAGGCGATGGTCATCTCAGGTGAGAGGTGAAGGAGTGCCTGGAAGTACTCAATCATAGATGTAAATGGACCTAATAAGATTAAGCAAAGGATAGTTCCTAATACGTTAAAGGTGACGTGGGTTGCAGCAACGCGTTTCGCAGAGATATTGGCTCCAGCTGCCGCGATGATAACTGTTAGGGTTGTCCCGATATTATCCCCGAAGAGAACTGGTAGCGAACCTTTAAGGTCAAGGAATCCACCTGCATAGAGACCTTGCAAAATCCCGATTGTCGCAGAAGAAGCTTGGATGAGGACGGTAATCACTGCACCGGCAAAAACTCCCAACACAGGATTTTGTCCCAAGGTTACCATATATTCCTTAAATTGTGGTAAATCTTTAAGAGGGCTCATACCGGCACTGATGAGGTTGAGGGCATAGAAGATTCCCCCTACACCAAACAGGATGCGCCCGATATTGTTTGCTGTTCTATTTTTGGTAAAGAAGAGGAACATGGTTCCAAGGAAAATCAGGGGTAAAGCATACTCACCAAGCTTGAAACCGATGATAAAGGAAGTAACGGTGGTTCCGATGTTGGCTCCCATGATAATTCCGATAGCCTGTCTAAGAGTGAGAAGACTAGCGCTGACCAGTCCAACCGTGATAACTGTAACCCCTGTACTTGACTGAATCAGGGCAGTCACGACAATTCCGACTAGAACACCTAAAAAGGGATTGCTAGTGTACTTGTCAATGTAAAAACGAAGGCGATCTCCAGCAGCTTGTTGCAAACCGTCTCCCATGGTCTTGATACTATATAAGAATAGTCCCAGACCACCTAAAAAGTGAAATAAAATTTCCTGCCAATTAATGGACATTTCTTTTTCCTCCGAAAAATAATAACGGAATTTCTCCTATTCTATTTTAAAGGATAAAAGTAAATCTAACAAGTGTTAAGCTAAGATTTTAGAAAGAAAATTCGTTAGAATGGGGCTTAATTATATTAATTTTACCAATTTCAAACCTAGATATAGGTATTTCCTTTTATATATTGACATTTAAAAGAAATATTTTAAAATGAGGGAGAAATTATCTTGGTCCCTGTGATTGGGATAAAAATTTTATAAAAAAAGTTAAGCGCTTTCTTTTATGCAACAAAATCAATTTTTTAGGAGGAGAAAATGAAGAATCCATTTTTTGAAAGACGTTGTCGTTACAGTATTCGTAAGTTATCAGTAGGAGCCTGCTCGCTGATGATTGGGGCTGTTTTATTTGCTGGTCCAGCCTTGGCTGAAGAAACTGCAGTTCCTGAAAATAATGGAGCCAATACAGAGCTTGTTTCAGGAGAGAGTGAGCATCCAACTAATGAAGCTGACAAGCAGCATGAAGGAGAACATACTAGAGAAAATAAGCCAGAAAAGGCAGAAGGAGTAGCGACAGCATCTGAAACTGCTTCGCCAGCAAGCAATGAAGCTGCGACTACTGAAACCGCAGAAGCAGCTAGCGCAGCTAAACCAGAGGAAAAACCAAGTGAGGTGGCTGCAGAAACATCATCTGCAGAAGCAAAGCCTAAGTCTGACAAGGAAATAGAAGCAAAGCCTGAAGCAACTAGCCAAGGAGATGAGTCTAAGCCAGCGGCAGAAGCTAATAAGACTGAAAAAGAAGTCCAGCCAGATGTCCCTAAAAATACAGAAAAAACATTAAAACCAAAGGAAATCAAATTTAATTCTTGGGAGGATTTGTTGAAATGGGAACCGGGTGCGCGTGAGGATGATCCCATCAATCGTTCCTCAGTTGAACTAGCTAAGCGCCATAGAGGTCAGTTGGTGAATGAAAAAGCAAGTAGAAGAGCCAAGGTTCAGGCGCTAGCAAATACCAACTCAAAGGCTAAAGACCACGCTTCTGTTGGTGGAGAAGAATTCAAGGCCTACGCCTTTGACTACTGGCAATACTTGGATTCAATGGTCTTCTGGGAAGGTCTAGTCCCAACTCCAGATGTCATTGATGCAGGACATCGTAACGGAGTTCCCGTTTATGGAACACTTTTCTTCAACTGGTCCAACAGTATTGCCGACCAAGAGAAATTTGTTGCTGCTTTGAAACAAGATGAGGATGGAACCTTCCCTATTGCACGAAAACTTGTCGACCTTGCTAAGTACTATGGTTTTGATGGGTATTTTATCAACCAAGAAACAACAGGTGACTTAGTAACGCCACTTGGTGAAAAAATGCGTCAATTCATGCTCTATACAAAAGAATATGCGGCAAAAGTCAACCATCCAATCAAGTATGCTTGGTACGATGCCATGACCTATAAATATGGTCGTTATCACGAAGACGGTCTAGGTGATTACAACTACCAGTTCATGCAAAAAGAAGGTGACAAGGTCCCTGCGGATCAATTCTTTGCTAATTTCAACTGGAATAAGGAAAAGAATGACCACTCTGTAGAAATGGCAAAATGGCTGGAACGTAGCCAATATGATGTCTTTGCAGGATTGGAATTGCAACAAGGTGGTTCTTATAAGACAAAAGTTAAATGGGATGCCCTCTTAGATGAAAAAGGCAAGTTACGTTTGTCACTTGGACTCTTTGCACCAGATACAATTACCAGTCTAGGAAAAACAGGTGAAGACTACCACAAAAACGAAGATATCTTCTTCACAGGTTACCAAGGAGATCCGACAGCTCAAAAACCAGCGGACAAAGAGTGGTATGGGATTGCTAACCTAGTTGCCGACCGCACACCAGCAGTAGGCCGGACCTTCACTACCTCCTTTAATACAGGCCATGGTAGAAAGTGGTTTGTAGACGGAAAGGTTTCTAAGGATTCTGAGTGGAACTACCGTTCGGTTTCAGGTATCTTGCCAACATGGCGCTGGTGGCAGACTTCAACAGGGGAAAAACTTCGTGCAGAATATGACTTTACAGATGCCTACAATGGCGGAAATTCCCTTAAATTCTCAGGTGATGTAGCTGGTAAGACGGACCAGGATGTTAATTTGTATTCTACTAAGTTAGAAGTAACTGAGAAAACCAAACTTCGTGTTGCCCACAAGGGAGGAAAAGGCTCGAAAGTTTATATGGCCTTCTCTACAACTCCAGACTACAAATTCGATGATGCAGATGCATGGAAAGAGCTGACCCTTTCTGACAACTGGACAAATGAAGAATTTGATCTCAGCTCACTAGCAGGTAAAACCATCTATGCAGTCAAACTCTTCTTCGAGCATGAAGGAGCTGTAAAAGATTATCAGTTTAACCTAGGTCAATTAACAATTTCAGACAATCACCAAGCACCACAAGCACCTACGGGCCTTTCTGTGGTGAAACAATCTCTTAAAAATGCCCAAGAAGCGGAAGCAGTGGTCCAGTTTGCGGGTAATCAAGATGCGGATTTCTATGAAGTCTACGAAAAAGATGGGGATAACTGGCGTTTGTTGACAGGTTCATCTGCTTTAACCATCTACTTGCCAAAAGTTAGCCGTTCTGCTAATGCGACTGGTACGACGCAAGAATTGAAAGTCGTTGCAGTTGGTAAAAATGGCCTTCGTTCAGAAGCTGCGACGACATCCTTTAACTGGAGCATGACTGTTCAGGATACGACTCTCCCAAGACCTTTGGCTGAAAATATTGTTCCAGGGGCAACGGTTATCGGTAGCACTTTCCCGAATACCGAAGGTGGAGAAGGTATTGAAGGTATGTTGAACGGTACCATTACCAGTCTTTCAGACAAGTGGTCTTCAGGACAATTGAGCGGTAGTGTCGATATTCGTTTGACCCAACCACGTCGTGTTGTCAGATGGGTAATGGATCATGCGGGAGCTGGTGGTGAGTCTGTTAACGATGGTCTGATGAACACCAAGGATTTTGATCTTTACTACAAGGATACAGATGGCGAGTGGAAACTAGCTAAGGAAGTCCGTGGTAATAAAGCGCACGTTACAGATATCACTCTTGACAAACCAATTACTGCCCAAGACTGGCGTTTGCATGTCATTACATCTGATAACGGAACACCTTGGAAGGCCATTCGTATCTACAACTGGAAGATGTACGAAGCCTTGGACACTGAAAGTCAAAATATTCCAATGGCTAAGGTAGCTGCTCGTTCACTTGGAAACCACCAAGTTCAACTAGGCTTCTCTGATGTTCCGGCAGGCGCAACCATCACCGTTTACGACAAGGCTGATTCACAAACACCAATTGCAACCTTGAAGACTGAAACTGGTGGTGACTTGGCAACAGATCCATTGGGCTTTGATAAGCAACCAACTCTCCTCTACTATCGTACCCAACTACCTGGCAAAGAAATCAGTAACACCTTGGCTGTAGCGATTCCACAGGATGAGAGAAAAATTGCTGCAGTTAGCCTTGAAAAAGGACCTAAAAAGACAGTTTATAAAGAAGGAGAAAAACTGGACTTCAGAGGAGGAACACTCCGTGTTCAATACGAAGGGGGACAAGCCGACGAGCTGATTAACCTTACTCACTCAGGTGTGACGGTATCTGGATACGACGCTCATCAAAAAGGGGAACAAAACTTAACACTGCAATACCTTGGTTTACCAGTGTCAGGTGATCTGAAAGTCCAAGTGACAGGACAGGATGAAGGAAAACCAAAAGAAGTAGCGGGCTTGTATATTACTAAGAAACCAAAAACAGACTATCTAGTAGGAGATCAACTGGATCTCTCTGAAGGTCGCTTTGGTGTTCTCTATGATGATGAGACAGAAGAGACTCACAGCTTTACTGATGGAGGTGTTGAAATCACGGGCTACGATGCTCAGAAGACTGGACGCCAGACCTTGACCCTGCATTACAAGGGGCGCACAGCTGAGTTTGATGTCTTGGTTTCTCCAAAGGCTGCAGTTAATGATGAATACCTTAAACAAGAAATCACTGCTGCCCAAGGCCGTCAGTCAACCCTTGCCTATACCTTCTCAAGTGAGGACAAACAAGCTGTACTAGTAGAGAAACTCAATGCAGCGAAAGTTGTAGCAGAAAACCACAATGCTAGCCAAGAAGAAGTCAACAAAGCCTTGAATGAATTGAAACAAGCTGGGACAGACTTGGATGGAAATCAACGTTATCAGACTGCTAGAGAAGAATTGGAAGGTTTGCTTGAATCTGTCCGTGAAAAAGATTCTAAAGCTGAGTTGATTGAACAAGCAGAAACTTTGTTGGCTTCAGAGATGCCAACTCCACAAGCTTTTGCGGACATGAAAGAAAAGCTGAACAAGAAACTAGCTCCTGCAGAAGAAAGTCATCATGTTGGTAGCATGGATCCAAGTGAAGTAGCCCCAACAGTTGAAGTCCTCCCTGAACTAGTTGTTGAAACTGAAACAATAGCCTATGAACGTCAAGAACGACCAAATGCGAACCTTCTTAAAGGTCAACGTCAACTTGTCCAAAAAGGAGAAGAAGGGCAAATTCGTCGTCTAGTAGAAGTAGATAGTCAAGGCAATCGTACGCTTCGCGCTACAGAAGTTTTGAAAGAAGCAACCCCTGAAATCGTAGAAGTTGGAACCAAAGTCTTTTCAAGTAACCAACCGGCTGAGGGAGTAAAAGACCTGGTTCTAGAAACTCCGAAACTAGAAATTGAAGAGGATACAGTGGTCTTCGAACGTCAAGAGCGACCAAATGTGAACCTTCTTAAAGGTCAACGTCAACTTGTCCAAGCAGGAGTTGAGGGGCAAATTCGTCGTCTAGTAGAAGTAGATGTCCAAGGTAAACGCACCCTTCGTTCGACTGAAGTTCTCAAGGAAGCTGTTCCAGAGATTACCGAAGTAGGTACAAAAGTTCTATCAAGCAATCAACCAGCTGAGGGAGTAAAAGACCTAGTTCTAGAGACTCCGAAACTAGAAGTTGAAGAAATTGAAGTATCCTTTGAACGTCAAGAACGTTCAAGCTCAGAACTTCTCAAAGGTCAACGTCAACTTGTCCAAGCAGGAGTTGAGGGACAAATTCGTCGCTTGGTTGAAGTAGATAGTCAAGGCAATCGTACCCTTCGTACAACAGAAGTTCTCAAGGAAGCTCTTCCGGAAATTATTGAAGTTGGAACGAAAGAAGAGCAAGACTCTCAAAAAACAGGTCAAGCTCTTTTAGCAACACCGACAAATGAAAAAGTAGGTAAAGAACTTCCAAATACTGGAGTAACAAGAGATGCTAGTCTAGTAGCACTAGGACTCCTCGGAGTGATGAGTGGCTATGGCCTACTTGCTGGAAAGAAGAGAGAAAACGAATCGATTTAGGATTCTTGCATTTCCTCATAACAACTAAAAACAAGGTTTGACTGCAGATTAGTCAAACCTCGTTTTAACTAGTAAAAATCAGTGGAAGAATGAGATGGATTAACTACTTTTTCTTGTATTACTTAGTGATTTGAAAAGGTTTTTCTAGTTTTGATTTTTAGAAATGCTAGTTTTCGTTGCAAGAAAGAACTGGAAAAGTTTAGGGTTTTTCTATCTCTTTTGCTGATTTTGTGATATAATTAACACGTATAAAAAAAGAAGGAGTCATATCTAATGGCAAAATTGACTGTTAAAGACGTTGAATTGAAAGGGAAAAAAGTTCTCGTTCGTGTTGACTTCAACGTACCTGTAAAAGATGGCGTGATTACCAACGACAACCGTATCACTGCAGCTCTTCCAACTATCAAGTACATCCTTGAACAAGGTGGACGTGCTATCCTCTTCTCTCACCTTGGCCGTGTAAAAGAAGAAGCAGACAAAGCTGGTAAATCACTTGCTCCTGTAGCTGCTGACTTGGCAGCTAAATTGGGTCAAGACGTTGCTTTCCTTCCAGGTGTCACTCGTGGTGCTGAATTGGAAGCAGCGATTAACGCTCTTGAAGATGGACAAGTTCTCTTGGTTGAAAACACTCGTTACGAAGATGTTGATGGCAAGAAAGAATCTAAAAACGATCCTGAACTTGGTAAATACTGGGCATCACTTGGAGATGGTATCTTCGTAAACGATGCATTCGGTACAGCTCACCGTGCACACGCATCTAACGTTGGTATCTCAGCAAACGTTGAAAAAGCAGTTGCTGGATTCCTTCTTGAAAACGAAATTGCCTACATCCAAGAAGCAGTTGAAGCTCCAGAACGTCCATTCGTGGCTATCCTTGGTGGTTCAAAAGTTTCAGACAAGATCGGTGTTATCGAAAACTTGCTTGAAAAAGCTGATAAAGTCCTTATCGGTGGTGGTATGACTTACACATTCTACAAAGCACAAGGTATCGAAATCGGTAACTCACTTGTAGAAGAAGACAAATTGGATGTTGCGAAAGCTCTTCTTGAAAAAGCAAACGGTAAATTGATCTTGCCAGTTGACTCAAAAGAAGCTAACGCATTTGCTGGCTACACTGAAGTGCGTGACACTGAAGGTGAAGCAGTTTCTGAAGGCTTCCTTGGTCTTGACATCGGTCCAAAATCTATTGCTAAATTTGACGAAGCTTTGACTGGTGCCAAAACAGTTGTATGGAACGGACCTATGGGTGTATTTGAAAACCCTGACTTCCAAGCTGGAACAATCGGTGTGATGGACGCTATCGTGAAACAACCAGGCGTTAAATCAATCATCGGTGGTGGTGACTCAGCTGCCGCAGCGATTAACCTTGGCCGTGCAGACAAATTCTCATGGATTAGTACGGGCGGAGGTGCTTCAATGGAACTCCTTGAAGGTAAAGTTCTTCCAGGACTTGCAGCCTTGACAGAAAAATAAGATTTTATAAATAAATCAAAGAAGAGAGGGATGAAAGTTCCTCTTTTCTTTTGCTTAAAATAAAAACGCTTCCTCTCAACTATTACTCATAAAAATCACCGATTTATGATAAAATGGAAATAGAAAGTTGAGATTATGAGTTATTTTAAAAAATATAAATTCGATAAATCCCAGTTCAAACTTGGTATGCGAACCTTTAAAACAGGTATTGCTGTTTTTCTAGTTCTCTTGATTTTTGGCTTTTTTGGTTGGAAAGGTCTTCAAATTGGTGCTTTGACAGCCGTTTTTAGCCTGAGGGAGAGTTTTGATAAGAGTGTCCATTTTGGGACTTCGCGTATTCTAGGAAATAGTATCGGTGGCCTCTATGCCCTAGTCTTCTTCTTATTAAATACCTTTTTCCACGAAGCCTTTTGGGTAACCTTAGTAGTTGTTCCAATATGCACCATGTTAACCATTATGACAAATGTAGCCATGAATAACAAAGCAGGGGTTATTGGTGGTGTAGCAGCTATGTTAATCATTACCCTATCGATTCCGAGTGGTGAAACAATTTTGTACGTGTTTGCGCGTGTATCAGAAACTTTCATGGGAGTTTTTGTCGCAATTCTGGTAAATTACGATATTGATCGTATTAGGCTCTTTTTAGAGAAAAAAGAAAAATAATGTCACATTTTATAACATTATCAATTGACGTTTGTCTTTTTTTAGACTATAATATACAGAAAGAAGGAAATTGTAAATGAAGGAAAAAGAATTTCGCCGAAATATGGCTGTTTTTCCTATCGGCAGTGTTATGAAGTTGACCGACCTATCGGCTCGTCAGATTCGTTATTATGAAGATCAAGAGTTGATCAAGCCGGATCGAAACGAAGGAAACCGTCGCATGTATTCCTTGAATGACATGGATCGTCTGCTTGAAATCAAAGATTATATCTCTGAAGGTTATAATATCGCTGCCATTAAGAAAAAATATGCTGAACGTGAAGCGAAATCCAAGAAAGCGGTGAGTCAGACTGAGGTGCGTCGTGCACTTCACAATGAACTCCTTCAACAGGGTCGCTTTGCTTCAGTACGGTCACCTTTTGGTCGCGGTTAGGCAACCGCAAGTAGTCATACATTAAGGAGAAAACTCATGCCAATCACAGCTGCAGATATTCGTCGTGAAGTCAAGGAAAAAAATGTTACCTTTATCCGTCTCATGTTCTCAGATATTTTGGGGACGATGAAGAACGTCGAAATTCCTGCTACAGATGAACAGTTAGATAAAGTCTTGTCAAACAAGGCTATGTTTGATGGATCTTCTATCGAAGGTTTTGTACGTATCAATGAGTCAGATATGTACTTGTACCCTGACTTAGATACATGGACAGTCTTCCCTTGGGGAGATGAAAATGGAAGTGTTGCAGGTTTGATCTGTGATGTCTATACAACAGAAGGTGAACCATTTGCAGGTGACCCTCGTGGGAATCTCAAACGTGCTCTTCGTCACATGGAAGAAGTGGGATTCAAATCCTTCAACCTTGGACCAGAGCCAGAATTCTTCCTATTTAAACTAGATGAAAATGGGGATCCAACGCTTGAAGTAAATGACAAGGGTGGCTACTTTGATTTGGCACCTACGGACCTTGCGGACAACACACGTCGTGAGATTGTGAATGTCTTGACCAAAATGGGATTTGAAGTAGAAGCGAGTCACCACGAGGTTGCGGTTGGACAGCATGAGATTGACTTTAAGTATGATGAAGTCCTCCGTGCTTGTGATAAGATTCAAATCTTTAAACTTGTTGTTAAAACCATTGCTCGCAAACATGGGCTTTACGCAACCTTTATGGCCAAGCCAAAATTTGGTATTGCTGGATCAGGTATGCACTGTAACATGTCCTTGTTTGATGCAGAAGGAAATAACGCCTTCTTTGATCCAAATGATCCAAAAGGAATGCAGTTGTCAGAAACAGCCTATCATTTCCTTGGTGGTTTGATTAAGCATGCCTACAACTATACTGCCATCATGAACCCAACAGTTAATTCATACAAACGTTTGGTTCCAGGTTATGAAGCGCCTGTTTACATTGCTTGGGCTGGTCGTAACCGTTCGCCACTTGTGCGCGTGCCTGCTTCACGTGGTATGGGAACTCGTCTTGAGTTGCGTTCAGTGGATCCAATGGCAAACCCATACATCGCTATGGCGGTTCTGTTGGAAGTTGGTCTGCATGGTATTGAAAATAAAATTGAAGCACCAGCTCCTATCGAAGAAAATATCTACATCATGACAGCAGAAGAGCGTAAGGAAGCTGGTATTACAGACCTTCCATCAACTCTTCACAATGCCTTGAAAGCTTTGACAGAAGATGAGGTTGTCAGAGCAGCTCTTGGAGAACATATCTATACTAGTTTCCTTGAAGCTAAACGAATTGAATGGGCAAGTTATGCAACCTTCGTTTCACAATGGGAAATTGATAACTATTTAGATCTTTACTAATATAGAAGAAAGATTGCCTGAGGGCGGTCTTTTTTTCTTGCTTTTTATATCGAAGTGTGATACATTTTATATAACGAAGTGCGATATATCGAACTAAATAGGAGGTGCTTATAAATGGAATTAACGGATAAGATTCGTCGAGTTTATCTTCCGATGACGGAAACGGGTTTTTATATCTTGTTCTGTCTGCAAAAGGAACGTCATGGTTATAGTATTACGCAAAAAGTTAAGGAAATGACAGATTCGCAAGTCTTGATTAGTCCTGGAACTATGTATGGAACCTTGTCAAAGATGGAAAAGGATGGTTTGATTTCCTTTGTTCGCGAAGAGGAAAAACGGAAAATCTATCATATTACAGACTTGGGACGAAAAGTCTTAGATATTGAATTGAAGCGTATTGAACGGCTCTATAGAAACAGTCGGGAGGAGCTCTGATGGAAAAGAAGGTTGTTTATAGAATTGCTACCATTGCGGATTATGATAGAGAGGCTTTCTATCTCAGAGAAATGCATGCTCAGGGCTGGAAACTTAGGAAAGTAAGCTATTCTATCTTGTTGTTTGCAGTTAAGTATACCTTTGAAAAGTGTCAGCCTGAACAAGTGTCTTATCAGTTGGACTTTTATCCCATGAAAAAATCAGAGAGAGCCTCCTATTTACAACTATTTAAAGACTGTGGCTGGGAGCATATTACAAACTTTAATGGTTTTTCCTACTTTAGAAAAGCACATTCTGAAATTGAGTCGGATGCGGAGTTTGAAATTTATAATGATGCGGCCGGGAGGTTAGCTATGGTCAAACGTATTTTAACAATGCGGATACTTCCTATCTTGCTTCTCTTTGCAGCTCTACTACCGATTTTTTCAAAGTTTGTCAGTGGAGTTAGTTCTTTCAGTTGGGCATTGTTTTTAATTTTCATAATAGATGGTGTTTTATTAATAGTTTTTGCGATTCAGATTTCTTATATTCTTTGCAGATTGAGTCAAAAGTGGAAAGAATTATCTAATAAATAACACCAGGCATGTTTTCTAATTTTGGGGTAAGATAATGAAAAATAAACTACAATTTCGAATTTTCACCATTCTTGATTTGGATAAGGAAGAAGAATATTTACATGAGATGCACTTGAAAGGTTGGAGATATAGAACTAATCGTTTTGGTTTTTTCTATTTTGAACGGTGCCAACCAGATGATATCATTTATCATATCTATGATTCTAGATTTCTTAAAAAGTATAAGCATGAACTACAAGATTTTAGAAAAAGAGGTTGGGAATTGATAGAAATAGGTTTTTGTTCAATTCTTCGTAAACCAACTTCTGATATACTTTCAGAGGAGAAAGTCTATATGCGTAATGATCTTAGATGGGAAGTTATGCGGTCTAGACTTCGTTCCTGTATAGCCGCTTTCTCAGGTGGTCTTGTTGTTTGTATGAGTTTGTTTCGAGAAGAACTGTCGCAACCTTTCTTTGTTATTTTTGTTTTATATGCTTTTCTAATTTCTTACCTAATCTATGGTTATTTCAGATTAAAAAGGAAATACCAGGTAGATGAGTAGTAAGACTCTAGGTCTTCAGACTGATTTTTAGCACTCTTGATAAAAGAGTGCTAATTTTTTGAGTTTTTGTCTTGACATTCTCTTTTAAGGGTGTATAATAGAATCATAAGTTAGCACTTGAGTGCATCGAGTGCTAATTGATCAGACAGAGAGGAGTGATGAGATGGTTACAGAGCGTCAGCAGGATATTTTAAATCTGATTATTGACATCTTTACCAAAACGCACGAACCTGTCGGATCCAAAGCCTTGCAAGAGTCTATTAACTCTAGCAGTGCAACCATTCGTAATGACATGGCGGCTCTAGAAAAGCAAGGTTTGCTTGAGAAGGCTCATACTTCAAGTGGTCGGATGCCAAGTGTTGCTGGTTTTCAGTACTATGTGAAACACTCACTAGATTTTGACCGACTGGCTGAAAATGAGGTATATGAGATTGTCAAAGCCTTTGATCAGGAATTCTTCAAATTGGAGGATATTCTGCAAGAGGCAGCTAATCTACTAACAGACCTGAGTGGCTGTACGGTAGTAGCACTGGATGTTGAGCCGAGCAGGCAACGTTTGACAGCCTTTGATATCGTTGTTTTGGGGCAACATACAGCCTTGGCAGTATTTACCCTAGACGAGTCTCGAACGGTTACCAGTCAGTTTCTGATTCCAAGGAACTTCTTGCAGGAGGATTTGCTGAAACTGAAGAGCATCATTCAGGAACGTTTCCTCGGTCACACCGTTCTAGATATTCACTACAAGATTCGGACAGAGATTCCGCAGATTATCCAGCGTTACTTTACAACAACGGATAATGTCATTGATCTCTTTGAACATATCTTTAAGGAAATGTTCAACGAAAACATTGTGGTGGCGGGCAAGGTTAATCTCTTGAATTTTGCCAATCTGGCAGCTTATCAGTTCTTTGACCAACCGCAAAAGGTGGCTCTGGAGATTCGTGAGGGGCTGCATGAGGATCAGATGCAAAATGTCCGAGTTGCAGACAGTCAAGAGTCCTGTCTAGCTGACCTAGCGGTGATTAGTAGCAAGTTTCTCATTCCTTATCGGGGAGTTGGAATTCTAGCCATTATCGGTCCAGTCAATCTGGATTACCAACAGCTAATCAACCAAGTCAATGTGGTCAACCGTGTTTTGACCATGAAGTTGACAGATTTTTACCGCTACCTCAGCAGTAATCATTACGAAGTACATTAAGATTGAAATCATTAAAGGAGGCGAAAATGGCCCAAGATATAAAAAATGAAGAAGTAGAAGAAGTTCAAGAAGAGGAAGTTGTGGAAACAGCTGAAGAAACAACTCCTGAGAAGTCTGAGTTGGACTTGGCAAATGAACGTGCAGATGAGTTCGAAAACAAATACCTTCGCGCTCATGCAGAAATGCAAAATATCCAACGCCGTGCCAATGAAGAGCGTCAAAACTTGCAACGTTATCGTAGCCAGGACTTGGCAAAAGCGATTCTCCCTTCTTTGGATAACCTTGAGCGTGCACTCGCGGTTGAAGGTTTGACAGACGATGTCAAAAAAGGATTGGAAATGGTGCAAGAAAGCTTGATTCACGCTTTGAAAGAAGAAGGAATCGAAGAAATCGCAGCTGACGGTGAATTTGACCATAACTACCATATGGCAATCCAAACTCTTCCAGCAGACGATGAACACCCAGCAGATACCATCGCCCAAGTCTTCCAAAAAGGCTACAAACTCCATGACCGCATCCTACGCCCAGCAATGGTAGTGGTGTATAACTAGGCAATTCTGACGGTAGCTAAAGCAACTCGTCAGAAAACGGCAATCGCTATGGCGTTTGCCTAGCCTCCTTACTAACTCGTCGTCGAAATAATATCGATTTCGACTCCTCGTGTCGTAACATAAATACATTGAAAACTTGTCCGAAACGACACTAAACTATGAAGAAAGATAAAATATATTTGGCTTTGCAATAGTGAGCGAAGCGAACCAAAGACGATACTCTTTGCCGTGGCGCTATTTGCGCAAACTTTGAGACCTTAGGCTCAAAGTTTAGTCAAAGAGCTTGACGAAGTCAAGCTCTGACGGCGCCGCCACTTAAGAAGAGTATCAAAAAGAAAATAGAATATAAAATTTAAGGAGAAAAAACATGTCTAAAATTATCGGTATTGACTTAGGTACAACAAACTCAGCAGTAGCAGTTCTTGAAGGAACTGAAAGCAAAATCATCGCAAACCCAGAAGGAAACCGCACAACTCCATCTGTAGTCTCATTCAAAAACGGCGAAATCATCGTTGGTGATGCTGCAAAACGTCAAGCAGTTACAAATCCAGATACAGTCATCTCTATCAAATCTAAAATGGGAACTTCTGAAAAAGTTTCTGCTAACGGAAAAGAATACACTCCACAAGAAATCTCAGCTATGATTCTTCAATACTTGAAAGGCTACGCTGAAGACTACCTTGGCGAAAAAGTAACCAAAGCAGTTATCACAGTTCCAGCTTACTTCAACGATGCTCAACGTCAAGCAACAAAAGACGCTGGTAAAATCGCTGGTCTTGAAGTAGAACGTATCGTCAACGAACCAACAGCAGCCGCTCTTGCTTACGGTTTGGACAAGACTGATAAAGAAGAAAAAATCTTGGTATTCGACCTTGGTGGTGGTACATTCGACGTATCTATCCTTGAATTGGGTGACGGTGTCTTCGACGTATTGTCAACTGCAGGGGACAACAAACTTGGTGGTGACGACTTTGACCAAAAAATCATTGACTACTTGGTAGCAGAATTCAAGAAAGAAAACGGTATTGACTTGTCTACTGACAAGATGGCAATGCAACGTTTGAAAGATGCAGCTGAAAAAGCGAAGAAAGACCTTTCTGGTGTAACTTCAACACAAATTAGCTTGCCATTTATCACTGCAGGTGAAGCTGGACCTCTTCACTTGGAAATGACTTTGACTCGTGCTAAATTTGACGATTTGACTCGTGACCTTGTAGAACGTACAAAAGTTCCAGTTCGTCAAGCCCTTTCAGATGCAGGTTTGAGCTTGTCAGAAATCGACGAAGTTATCCTTGTTGGTGGTTCAACTCGTATCCCAGCCGTTGTCGAAGCTGTTAAGGCTGAAACTGGTAAAGAACCAAACAAATCAGTTAACCCTGACGAAGTAGTTGCTATGGGTGCTGCCATCCAAGGTGGTGTGATTACTGGTGATGTCAAAGACGTTGTCCTTCTTGACGTAACACCATTGTCACTTGGTATCGAAACAATGGGTGGCGTCTTCACAAAACTTATCGATCGCAACACTACTATTCCAACATCTAAATCACAAGTCTTCTCAACAGCGGCAGACAACCAACCAGCAGTTGATATTCATGTTCTTCAAGGTGAACGCCCAATGGCAGCAGATAACAAGACTCTTGGACGTTTCCAATTGACAGATATCCCAGCTGCACCTCGTGGAATTCCTCAAATCGAAGTAACATTTGACATCGACAAGAACGGTATCGTGTCTGTTAAGGCCAAAGACCTTGGAACTCAAAAAGAACAAACTATTGTGATCCAATCTAACTCAGGTTTGACTGACGAAGAAATCGACCGCATGATGAAAGATGCAGAAGCTAATGCTGAAGCAGATAAGAAACGTAAAGAAGAAGTTGACCTTCGTAACGAAGTAGACCAAGCAATCTTCGCAACTGAAAAGACAATCAAGGAAACTGAAGGCAAAGGCTTCGATGCAGAACGTGACGCTGCCCAAGCTGCCCTTGATGATCTTAAAAAAGCTCAAGAAGACAACAACTTGGACGACATGAAAGCAAAACTTGAAGCATTGAACGAAAAAGCTCAAGGACTTGCTGTTAAACTCTACGAACAAGCCGCAGCAGCTCAACAAGCTCAAGCAGGAGCAGAAGGTGCACAAGCAACAGGAAACGCAGGCGATGACGTCGTGGACGGAGAGTTTACTGAAAAATAAGATGCAAAGCCCGTTAAAACCTCACAGTGAAAATAGGAAATCTGACGCAGAAACTTTAGTTTCTAGAAAGATTTATCTTTTTCACCAAGAGGTTAGGGCGTGCTCAATTTAGCATTACTAGTTTGATTTTTAAAACTCGAACGTCGTAATGATAAGAAGAAATCCAGAGGTTGCAACCCAGCCTCTGTTTTTCGATAAAATAGAGGATGTTGCGTATGAAAAAAGTACTTTGTATCATTTATCCTAATTTTTCTCTTTATGAGATAACCACTTTAACAAGTACTTTAGCTCTGTCTTTTGATATCACGATTGATTATGTAGCTTCTGAGAATTCGATGGTGGTCTCTGAGGATGGTTTGCCCTGTCAACCGACGAAAACATTGGATCAAATCCGTATAGAAGATTATTCTTGTGTGATTTTGCCAGGAATGGTAAATATAGGGCCTGCTCTACAGGATGAGAAATTGATCTCATTTTTGAGAAGTCTTGATGAGCAAGATGTCTTAATTGCAGCTATTTCTTCAGCGCCTCTTTTATTGGCGAAAGCAGGTTTGTTGAACGAGACGAAATTTACAGGTGGAATTTGGCAAAACTTCTTTGACTATTTTGAATTTCTTCCACGTGAGAATTTTCAACCGAAAGTTCTTGTGCAAGATAAACAAATTATTACGGCAATTGGTTTTGCACATCAAGAGTTTGCAAGAAAAGTGATTCTAAGTTTAGGGTTGGCAAAGAATACGCACAACTATTTTAAAGAAAAAAACGAGTACGCTGAAGAGGATTTGTTATTTACTCTATCAGACGAAGAGTTTGATCAAGTGAAGCGAAGTATAGAAAACAGCTTCTAAAGATTTACATGAAAATTATAGAAAGGAACAAGGGTGTTCAGGGAATTGAACACGGGTTCCCAAATTTCTTACTCAATATAACAGAAAGGAATTGAACCCGACCTAAATCGAGGTTTCGTTCCGCAACAATAACAGAAAGGAATAAGGGTGTTCAGGGAATTGAACACGGGCTACGGACTGTGCCAAAAAGATAGTTTTTTCTAGGACGCAAGCGTCCGTCGTCAAAAAACCTATTTTGGCTGTGTCCGTTTGACGCCCTTTGTATCTTGAATTATGAACAATACTGAATTTTATGATCGTCTGGGGGTGTCAAAAAACGCTTCGGCAGACGAGATCAAAAAGGCTTATCGTAAGCTTTCGAAGAAATACCACCCAGATATCAACAAGGAGCCTGGTGCTGAGGAAAAGTACAAGGAAGTTCAGGAAGCCTATGAGACTTTGAGTGACGACCAAAAACGTGCGGCCTATGACCAATACGGTGCTGCTGGAGCCAACGGTGGTTTTGGTGGAGCTGGTGGTTTCGGCGGTTTCGATGGGGCAGGAGGCTTCGGTGGTTTTGAAGATATCTTCTCAAGTTTCTTCGGCGGAGGCGGTGCTTCACGCAATCCAAATGCTCCTCGTCAAGGGGATGACCTTCAGTATCGTGTGAACTTGACCTTTGAAGAAGCTATTTTTGGAGCTGAAAAAGAAGTTAAGTACAATCGTGAAGCAAGCTGTAGTACATGTAATGGCTCAGGTGCTAAGCCAGGAACAAGTCCAGTCACTTGTGGACGCTGTCATGGAGCTGGTGTCATTAATGTTGATACGCAGACTCCGCTTGGTATGATGCGTCGTCAAGTGACCTGTGATGTCTGTCACGGTCGCGGAAAAGAAATCAAAGATCCATGTACAACTTGTCACGGAACAGGGCATGAAAAACAAGCTCATAGTGTACATGTCAAAATCCCTGCTGGTGTGGAAACAGGTCAACAAATTCGCCTAGCCGGTCAAGGTGAAGCTGGATTTAACGGTGGACCTTATGGTGACTTGTATGTAGTGGTTTCTGTGGAAGCCAGCGACAAGTTTGAACGTGAAGGAACGACTATCTTCTACAATCTCAACCTCAACTTTGTCCAAGCAGCTCTTGGTGATACAGTAGATATCCCAACTGTTCATGGTGATGTTGAATTGGTTATCCCAGAGGGAACTCAGACTGGTAAGAAATTCCGTCTACGTGGCAAAGGAGCTCCGAGTCTTCGTGGTGGTGCAGTTGGTGACCAATATGTTACCGTTAATGTCGTAACACCGACAGGCTTGAATGACCGCCAAAAAGCAGCCTTGAAAGAATTCGCAGCTGCAGGTGATTTAAAAGTCAATCCAAAGAAAAAGGGCTTCTTTGACCATATTAAAGATGCCTTTGAAGGAGAATAACACAAAAAGAGCCGTTGGGCTCTTTTTACTTTATTCTTTGTAATGTTAGCATTGGAACAATCACTCATCGGCTGATTTTCTATCAGATCTTTGCTTGAGCAAGCCAGCTGCATCCATATCTTGGATGAGTTGCTTGATTTCCGCTTCTTTACCAGGCTTAATGGTAACGGTATCAATATGGTTGATTGCAGAGTTATCCTGAATATCCACTAAAGTCAAGGCTTTTTCATAGAATGCAATTCCCTTTTTTAGACTTTCCTGATCCTTCCAATATAGAACTGAGTAATCAGGATTTGGTTTCTTTCCGATTTCTTGTAAATAATTCCTACTTTCCTTCTTTAAAAATTGCAATAAACCATGATTGAACAAGTTATCCCCTACTTTATAGTAGGAGATATCTCCAGTCTGTAGGACATAGACTTCGAGTTGGTTTTTGGTGAGATTTGGACTTTCTTTTAAGACGGGATGGCTATTGATGACCTCATCTGAGAAAGTAACATAAAAATTTAAGCCCCCACCCTCGTATTTATATCTTCCATTTGATTTTACTTTCTTAGGAGGCATGTCAAGGGAGGTAAAGATTTGTTTGAGGGCGTTATTTCCCTTGTGAATGTCAATCGGTGAGGCTCTGAAGGCAAAAAACAGTACTAGAAATGCTAGGACCGCAAGAAGGCTAAGGCAACCACAAGGGATTAGGATGATCTGTGCCAGAATTTTAAAAAACTGTTTCATTTTCATTCCTCTTTTTTGTTTGACCCTGACAACCTAAAATAGATTTAAGGAAAGTTCATGGCTCTTTTTACTTATCTTCGATTTCCTGTGTTTCTTTTATCACAGCTAGTCTAGTCTGGATATCTTTTTCCAAGACCTTAAACTTGTAAGTCAGGTCTTCTTGGTATTCCTTGATGAGTTCTTTTTGCTGGTCAATGATTTGTAGGCTGTTTTGGATAATATCTACATCATCCTTGATAGCTTGAACGCGGTCAGTGGTATTCAAGACTTCATCTGTGATGGTTTGGCGATTTTTTGTGACCAGATAACTTCCGGCTGCAGCTCCTGCAAATAGCAGTAGATTGGATAATTTCATGGCAACTCCTTAGGCGTTTTTGATGGTTTCAGCGACTTGAGCAAGTTTGTCAAAGTCTGGTTCGTGGGCGATAAAATCAATCTTGAGGTCATCGTCCGCACTGTAGCGAGGTACGAGGTGAACGTGGGTATGAAAGACGGTTTGCCCTGCGATTTCTTCACAGTTAGCAATGATATTCATACCAGCAGCCTTGGTAGCTTTCATGACTTTTTGAGCTACTTTTGGTACTTGGGCAAAGAGTTGGCTAGCGCTAGTAGCGTCCATCTCCAAAAGATTGCGATAGTGTTCCTTTGGCACGACTAAGGTGTGTCCTGGTGTCACTTGAGAGATATCAAGAAAGGCAAGAACCTGCTCATCTTCATATACTTTTGAAGCAGGAATTTCCCCTGCAATGATTTTACAAAAAATGCAATCTGACATAAAATCTACCTCTACTGTATTGAATTTTGATATAATATAGCTACATTATACCAGATTTGGAGAAAATATGTTAGAAATTAAAAACCTGACAGGTGGCTATGTTCATGTCCCTGTCTTGAAAGATGTGTCCTTTACTGTTGAAAGTGGGCAGTTAGTTGGTTTGATTGGTCTCAATGGCGCTGGGAAATCAACGACAATTAATGAAATTATCGGTCTGTTGACACCTTATAGCGGTTCTATCAATATCAATGGTCTGACCCTGCAAGAAGATGCAACGAGCTACCGCAAGCAGATTGGCTACATTCCTGAGACGCCTAGCCTGTATGAGGAATTGACCCTTAGAGAGCATATCGAAACGGTTGCTATGGCTTATAGTATTGAGCAAAAGGTAGCTTTTGAGCGAGTAGAACCTTTATTAAAAATGTTCCGTCTGGACCAGAAATTGGACTGGTTCCCTGTTCATTTTTCAAAAGGGATGAAGCAGAAGGTCATGATTATCTGTGCTTTTGTGGTGGATCCGAGTCTCTTCATCGTGGATGAGCCTTTCCTTGGTCTCGATCCGCTGGCTATTGCAGACTTGATTCAGCTTTTGGAAGTGGAAAAGCAAAAAGGCAAGTCTATTCTCATGAGTACCCACGTGCTGGATTCGGCTGAGAAGATGTGTGATGCCTTTGTCATTCTCCACAAGGGGGAAGTGCGTGCCAAGGGAAATCTGGCGCAACTGCGCGAAGCCTTTGATATGCCTGAGGCTAGTTTGAATGATATTTACTTGGCTCTGACCAAAGAGGAGGAGTTATGAAAGACTTGTTTTTAAAGAGAAAGCAGGCTTTTCGTAAGGAGTGTCTTGGTTATTTGCGCTATGTTCTCAATGACCACTTTGTCTTGTTCCTGCTTGTCCTGCTGGGCTTTCTAGCCTACCAGTACAGTCAACTCTTGCAACATTTTCCTGAAAATCATTGGCCTATCCTTTTGTTTGTAGGAATTACCTCTGTTTTACTTTTGCTTTGGGGAGGAATTGCCACCTATATGGAGGCTCCAGACAAGCTCTTTCTCTTAGTCGGAGAAGAGGAAATCAAGCTCCATCTCAAGCGTCAAACGGGCATTTCTCTAGTCTTTTGGCTCTTTGTCCAGACCCTTTTCTTGCTGTTATTTGCGCCTTTATTTTTGGCAATGGGTTATGGCTTGCCAGTTTTTCTGGTCTATGTGCTTTTATTGGGGGTAGGAAAATATCTGCTCTTTCGTCAAAAGGCCAGCAAATTTTTCACTGAAACTGGACTAGACTGGGATTATGTCATTTCCCAAGAAAGCAAGCGTAAGCAAGTCTTGCTTCGTTTCTTTGCCCTCTTTACTCAGGTCAAGGGAATTTCAAACAGCGTCAAGCGTCGTGCCTATCTGGACTTTATCCTAAAGGTTGTTCAGAAGGTGCCTGGGAAGATTTGGCAAAATCTCTATCTGCGTTCTTATTTGCGAAATGGAGACCTCTTTGCCCTCAGTCTCCGTCTGCTCTTACTTTCCTTGCTGGCGCAGGTCTTTATCGAGCAAGCTTGGATTGCGACAGCAGTGGTGGTTCTCTTTAACTACCTCTTGCTCTTCCAGTTGCTGGCTCTCTATCATGCCTTTGACTACCAGTATCTGACCCAACTCTTTCCACTGGACAAGGGGCAAAAGGAAAAAGGCTTGCAGGCGGTAGTCCGAGGATTGACCAGTTTTGTTTTACTTGTGGAATTAGTTGTCGGCCTTGTGACCTTCCAAGAAAAACTAGCCCTTCTAGCCTTACTGGGTGCAGGTTTGATTTTACAAGTCTTGTATTTGCCTTATCAGGTAAAACGTCAGATGCAGGATTAATCTTGCCTATATGACACTAAAAAAGAAGTTGAGTTCAGTTTGTCTCAACTTCTTTTATTTTTTACAAGATAATGGTTGGTCCGTAGAGGCTCAACTTGGTCTTGACTTGGTCAAAGTGGAATCGGTCATAGGCCCGCCAAGCGGCGCGAGTAGGAGCATCTGGATTGAGAGCGCTGAGTCCCATGAGAAGACTGGAAGTCTGGTAAAATTTTTCCAATTCAATCAAGACTCGATTATCCACTGTCTCAGACTTGGCTAGAAAACCAAGAATAGAGTTTAATTGCTCCTGAAAGCGGACGTCGTCAGCGGTTGCCTGTTTGCATGTTTGGTAGGCTTTGTTTAAGTCAGTAATCAAAGTCTGAGCTCTTTTGATAGGGTCTGTATCTGTCATGAGAATTCCTCCTTTAATCGGGGTGCTAGTCTTGTTTCTAGCAACTGTGTTTTGATACTGTCAGTCTATCACTTTTATCTCCTTTTTCACCATAAAATCTTTAATTGTACTTGAAATTTCCTGAATGGTACTGTTAAGATTTTATGATAAAATAGTGGTAAGATTATCATGCTTATTTGAGGAACAAGATACCCTTCAGGAGCGTTGAAGGCTTGTTTAGGATTTGGTGGGCTTGTATCATAGTATTTTTGCTATTCTCTTTTTAGGAAGAAATTAAAACAAGGAGAGTAAAAAGATGAGAATATTTGTTTTAGAAGATGACTTTTCCCAACAGACTAGGATTGAAACGACCATTGAGAAACTCTTGAAGGAACATCATATCACTCCTAGCTCTTTTGAGGTCTTTGGAAAGCCAGACCAGCTGCTGGCAGAGGTGCATGAGAAGGGAGCGCATCAGCTATTCTTTTTGGATATTGAGATTCGAAATGAGGAGATGAAAGGGCTGGAAGTGGCTAGAAAAATTCGGGATCGAGATCCTTATGCTCTCATCGTCTTTGTGACGACTCACTCGGAGTTTATGCCTCTATCTTTTCGCTACCAAGTGTCTGCTCTGGACTACATTGATAAGGCCTTGTCAGCAGAGGAGTTTGAATCTCGGATCGAGACAGCCCTTCTCTATGCCAATAGTCAAGACAGTAAAAGTCTAGCTGAAGATTGCTTTTACTTTAAATCAAAATTTGCCCAATTCCAGTATCCTTTTAAAGAGGTTTATTATCTTGAAACGTCGCCCAGAGCCCATCGTGTTATTCTCTATACCAAGACAGACAGACTGGAATTTACAGCGAGTTTAGAGGAGGTTTTTAAGCAGGAACCCCGTCTCTTGCAGTGCCATCGCTCTTTTCTCATCAATCCTGCCAATGTGGTTCGTTTGGATAAGAAAGAAAAACTGCTTTACTTTCCCAATGGTGGAAGCTGTATGATAGCGCGTTATAAGGTCAGGGAAGTGTCTGAAGCCATCAATAAATTACACTGAGCTAGGAGAGTTTATGAACATTGCTTGGATATTGTTGTATTTTCTTGTTATTAATGGACTAGAAATTGTCATTTTCTTTAAGGTAGATGGAATTGGTCTCACTTTTGAGAGGATTTTTAAAGCTTTTCTTTTGAAATTTCTTCTAGGGGCCATTTTTGCGACTTTTCAATTTTTGGATGTAAGTGAATATTTGTCCTATTTTATAGAACCTTTGTTCGGTATATGTCTATCTTTCTTACTGTTAAGAGGGCTTCCTAAAAAACTCCTTTTCTTTTATGGTCTCTTTCCAATTGTATTGATGGATCTCTTTTACAGAAGTGTTTCCTATTTTGTGTTTCCGTTTTTGGGGCAAGGGATTGTAGATGGAGATGGAAATCCTCTCTTTTTGTTGATTATGCTATTCGTTTGCTTCATAGTATTAGTCTTTTTGAAATGGTTGGACTATGATTTTACTAGATTGAGAAAGGAGTTTCTCGATAAAGGTTTTCAACAGTCCCTGACTAAGATTAACTGGATAATGGGGGCTTACTTTCTAGTCATGGAAAATCTGTCTTACTTTGAATATGCATACGATATCCAATCAAAGACTGTTCGCCATCTTATCCTAGTTTTTTACCTCCTCTTTTTTATGGGGATTGTCAAGAAATTGGATACCTATTTGAAGGACAAACTCCATGAGAGATTGGAGCAAGAGCAGCTCTTGCGCTACAGAGATATGGAACGCTATAGTCGGCATATAGAGGAACTTTATAAGGAAGTGCGGAGTTTTCGCCATGACTACACCAACCTCTTAACCAGCTTACGTCTGGGCATTGAAGAGGAGGATATGGAGCAGATAAAAGAGGTCTACGACTCGGTCTTAAAGGATTCTAGTCAGAAATTGCAGGACAACAAATATGACCTTGGTAGATTGGTGAATATTCGGGACCGTGCCCTCAAAAGTCTTCTAGCAGGGAAATTTCTAAAAGCTAGAGATAAGAACATTGTCTTTAATGTCGAAGTTCCTGAGGAGATTCAGGTTGAGGGGATGAGCCTACTTGATTTTCTAACCATTGTGTCTATCCTTTGTGACAATGCTATTGAAGCCAGTGCAGAGGCTAGTCAACCTCATGTTTCAATCGCCTTTTTAAAAAATGGAGCACAGGAGACTTTTATCATCGAAAACTCCATCAAAGAAGAGGGCATAGATATTTCTGAGATCTTCTCCTTTGGAGCCAGTTCTAAAGGGGAGGAGAGAGGAGTTGGTCTCTATACCGTCATGAAAATTGTGGAAAGCCATCCCAATACCAGCCTGAATACCACCTGTCAAAATCAAATCTTTCGTCAGGTTTTAACGATTCACTCGATGTCAGTTGATGATTAGAAGATCTGTGGAAAGAAGTACCGCCTGTAGTCATCAATTAAAATGCCATAGTATATGAGGTGTCCTATATGAATAAGAAATCCTTTTTTATCATCTGTTCTACGTTGATCATAGCATCGAATATTCTCATGATTTCCGTGGTGAATAAGGGAGAAGAAATGGGGAGTAATCTGTTTGTGATTGCTATAGCTTGTGTTATGTTACCATCCTTTTTATATGCGGTTGAGAACCGAATGGCTTCTTTAATTCGGACAGGGTCAGTAGCTTTACTCTTATTGACAGTATTGTCTTTAGTCCGTCTTGTCAACAGAATAGAGAGGACGCCTGAAATTCTCAACATTATTATTACCCTCCTGGTTTTGGCAGGTGGGACAGCCTGTATCCTGGTTGCGATTATGAGAATATATGAGAACAGACGGAAGTAAGGCTGAATAGCTTTCTATTTTGTATTTTCACATTGTTAAGTTTCCATAGGGCAAGTATGTTTTTCATGCTTGCTTTTTTTAATTTTTTACAATTCAAGATGTTTTGATGACTATTTATGATTTGAGTGATCCAATGTCAAAATGAGTGCTATACTAGCAGTGTAAAGGTTGTAGCTAAACTAAGATAAAGCATACATTTGGGAGGAAATTTTATGAAGAAAAAAATACTGATCATTTTCGTTCTGTATCTGATTATGTCTATCCTTCTTTATCCGCTTAGGGAGAGTATTTGGTATCATCTATTTTATACCATAGCTTATATGATTGCGGTTATAATCTATCTTGCTTTAACTAAAAAGAAAGGAGAAAAGAAATGAAAACTTTTCTTGCTAAAAAACGGAACATCTTCCTTACGAGATTGTTCATAGGTCAGTTGCCCTTGCTTCTCTCTACTTATCTATTTCTATCACGTCAGTTTTTAAATTTTTCCTTGGTTTTCCAATTTCTTTTAGTGGTTATTAACTTGGCTTCCATTTTGCTCACTGTTTACCTCACTAGGGAAATGAGGATAAGAGAGTTTGAAGATGATGATTTGGTTAGTCCTAAAACCAATCAACTCATGTATATCGGCTTGACAGGCTTTATGTCTATTATCTGTTTGTATAGAGGTATCACAGCTGGAGAATTCTATCAACAATTAATTGCCTACATTGGTGCTATTCTCTGCTTGATTATTATGCTTCTACTCATTTGGGGCTTGAAGTATTATAAAAAGTAGGGAAGAACTTGCGTCTAGTCTATAGTCTGATAAGAGGAGGTCATCATGTATACACACTTATTTTTCCTAGATTCCAAAACTTTAGACCGGTTGACGCCCTATATTCTGGTCTTGACTTCTGACACCATTGCCTTTAATGTTTTTGTGCTAACCTTTGTATCTGCGGTGGTCTTTAATTCCCTAAATTCCATGCTAGCTTTAATGCCTATATTCTTAGGGGCTGGCTATGTGGTCGGATTTTGGTTACTCAAATGGTTTGTTTTGGAAAGACTAGATCTAAAGAATGACGTGTAGGAAGTCTGTTTGGTGAGGAGGCTAGCTTTATGGCCATTTTCAATAAGTGTCATGCCTTGTTTTTGGGATTTTTAGTATTTGCAATCATTGGTACAGCGGGATATTCCGTCAATCAAGGGGATTATTTTCAACACCAGTACACATTCATTATTATAAAGAGTCTCTTGCTTTTCCTTAGTTTTGGCTATGCGAAATGGTTTGATATGATTTCTTTTGGGATGTTAAGCAAGAAACAACTCTTGCTCTTCATTGGAATCTTTCTTCTCACTGTGCTGGTAAATATAGGCTATCATGCCTTTTTCTCAGTTGCTTCTGGTGCTTCGGCTCAACACCTTGAGGAAACGAGTAAGGGACTTTCGCTTTCCTTTATTGTTAGTGCTACAGTTTTGGCACCTATCCAGGAGGAATTCATGTTTAGAGGGCTTCTTCAAGGTGCAGTTTTTGATAATTCTTGGCTGGGGCTTGTGCTGACATCCTCTCTCTTTTCTTTCATGCATGAACCTTATGATATTCCTTCGTTTTGCTATTATCTTTTCGGGGGCTTGTTGCTGGGCTTTGCTTATAAAAAGAGCCAAAATTTGTGGGTCTCTACTCTAGTCCATATGTTTTACAACAGTTTGCCACTCTTAACTTATATTCAATGAAAATCCAAGGAAAAACTAGTAGCAGGCTGTACTGGAGTACAACAAGGCAACGTTAGTATAAAATGGTTTGTTTTGGAAAGACTAGAGTTAAAGGATGACTTGTAGGGAAGTCTGTTTGTTGAGGAGGATAATTTTATGGAGTTTTTTGATAAATTTCATGCCTTTTGTTTTGGATTTTTAGTACTACTAATCGTCATTACAGTTCCTTATACGATTAACCATGGTGATTTTTTTCAAAATGAATCTGCATTGATTATTGTAAGTCTTCTAGTAACCGCGCTGAGTGTTGCTTATGCTAGAAAGTTTGAAATGATTTCTTTTGGGATGTTAAGCAGGAAACAACTCTTGCTGTTCATTGTAATCTTTCTTCTAAGTGTACTTGAGACGCTGGTTTATATTCATTTCTTCGCTATTTCTTCTGGCTCAGGAGTTCAACACTTGGCGGAAGTCAGCAGAGGAATTTCTCTGTCTTTGATTTTGACTTCCTCAGTTTTTGGTCCCATCCAGGAGGAACTTATTTTTAGGGGACTTCTTCAAGGTGCCGTTTTTGACAATTCTTGGTTAGGGCTTGTGCTCACTTCCTCTCTCTTTTCTTTTATGCATGGACCTTCTAATGTCCCTTCGTTTATTTTTTATCTACTTGGGGGCTTGTTGTTGGGTTTTGCTTATAAAAAGAGCCAAAACCTATGGGTTTCTACTCTAGTCCATATGTTTTACAATGCTTGGCCACTCTTATATTATTTATAAAAATCATGAAAGGTAAGCAGAAGATAGAGCTTGCCTTTTCTTTCTATAATGATACCCAAGCCAATCCAGAGGCTTTTCTTTGAGAATCAGGTGTGGACCGGTTGACGAATAGGCCAAAAACTAGTAGAATAGTAAGGAAACTTTATACGGAGGAAAGAAATGGATTTGGGTGATAATGAGCTAACACTGACTCCCATACCTGGGAAGAGTGGCAAGGCTTATATGGGTAGCTATCCTGATGGGAAGCGCATCTTTGTAAAAATGAACACCTCTCCAATCCTACCTGGTCTAGCTAGAGAACAAATTGCTCCGCAATTATTATGGAGTCGCCGTTTGGCAGATGGGCGTGATATGTGTGCTCAAGAATGGTTGACAGGCAAGATATTGACCCCATATGATATGAATCGTAAACAAATCGTCAATATTTTGACTCGTCTGCATCGCTCACGTCCGTTGATGACACAGTTGAGTCGTTTGGGATATGCCATGGAAACACCTGTAGATTTACTGCAGTCTTGGCAAGAAACGGCTCCAGATGCTTTGCGTAAAAATCATTTTATCAGTGAAGTGATGGCTGATTTACGTCAGACTATTCCAGGATTTAGAGAGGACTATGCGACCATTGTCCATGGAGATGTACGACATAGTAATTGGATTGAGACAGATAGTGGTTTGATTTATTTGGTAGACTGGGATTCGGTTCGCTTGACCGATCGCATGTTGGATGTGGCCCATATGCTCTGCCATTATATTCCAGAACATCAGTGGAAGGAATGGTTGACCTACTACGGTTACAAGTACAATCAAACTGTATTAAGTAAATTGTATTGGTACGGTCAATTGTCTTACTTGAGCCAGATTTCCAAGTATTATATGAACCAAGATTTAGAAAATGTCAATCGGGAGATTCATGGCTTGCGTCACTTCCGAGACAAGTATGGAAAGAGAAGATGAGAGTTAGAAATCGTAAAGGGGCGACAGAATTACTAGAGGCAAATCCCCAGTATGTGGTCCTCAATCCCTTGGAAGCCAAGGGAAAATGGCGGGACTTGTTTGGCAATGATAATCCCATTCATGTGGAAGTTGGAAGTGGAAAGGGTGCCTTTGTTTCAGGTATGGCCAAGCAAAATCCTGACATCAACTATATCGGGATTGATATTCAAAAGTCTGTTTTGAGCTACGCTTTGGACAAGGTGCTTGAAGTTGGAGTGCCTAATATCAAGCTTTTGTGGGTAGATGGTTCTGACTTGACTGACTACTTTGAAGACGGTGAGATTGATCGCTTGTATCTGAATTTTTCAGATCCATGGCCTAAAAAACGCCATGAAAAGCGTCGTTTGACCTACAAAACCTTCTTGGATACCTTTAAGCGTATCTTGCCTGAAAATGGAGAAATTCATTTCAAGACGGATAACCGTGGCTTATTTGAGTACAGCCTAGTGAGCTTTTCTCAGTATGGCATGAAGCTCAATGGTGTCTGGCTTGATTTACATGCCAGTGATTTTGAAGGCAATGTCATGACTGAATATGAGCAAAAATTCTCCAACAAGGGGCAAGTTATCTACCGAGTTGAGGCAGAATTTTAAGAATTAGCCTGAAATCAGGCAGTATGAGTGCTTTTGCTTTACATAAGTTGGCAAACGTGCTATACTAATAGTAAGAATATGAGAAAGAGAGGCGGGGAAATATCTTCGCCTCTTGCTTATGAGGAGGTGGACGCAATCGCAACAATCGTAGAATTAGTCAGAGAAGTTGTAGAACCTGTCATAGAAGCTCCTTTCGAACTCGTGGATATCGAGTATGGAAAGATTGGCAGTGACATGATTCTCAGTATTTTTGTAGATAAACCTGAAGGAATTACCTTGAACGACACGGCAGACTTGACAGAAATTATTAGTCCTGTCCTAGACACTATCAAGCCAGATCCCTTCCCAGAACAATATTTCCTAGAAATCACCAGTCCAGGCTTGGAACGTCCTTTAAAAACCAAGGATGCCGTTGCTGGAGCGGTTGGGAAATACATTCATGTCGGGCTCTACCAAGCCATCGATAAGCAAAAGGTCTTTGAAGGAACCTTGTTGGCCTTCGAAGAGGACGAGTTGACCATGGAATATATGGACAAGACGCGTAAGAAAACCGTCCAAATTCCATACAGTTTAGTATCAAAAGCACGTTTAGCAGTTAAATTATAGAAAAAGAAAGGATAGCTTTTGAGGATTCAAAAGTGAAGAAAACATGAGTAAAGAAATGCTAGAGGCCTTCCGCATTTTGGAAGAAGACAAGGGAATCAAAAAAGAAGATATCATCGACGCAGTAGTAGAGTCGCTTCGTTCCGCTTATCGCAGACGCTATGGTCAATCAGACAGCGTAGCTATTGACTTTAACGAAAAAACAGGTGACTTTACAGTTTATACTGTCCGTGAAGTGGTTGATGAAGTATTTGATAGCCGTTTGGAAATCAGCTTGAAAGATGCTCTTGCCATTAATTCAGCCTATGAGCTTGGCGACAAAATCAAGTTTGAAGAAGCACCTGCCGAGTTTGGTCGTGTAGCAGCCCAATCTGCCAAACAAACCATCATGGAAAAAATGCGCAAGCAAACACGTGCCATCACTTACAATACTTACAAAGAACATGAGCAAGAAATCATGTCTGGTACAGTAGAACGCTTTGACAACCGCTTTATCTATGTCAACCTTGGCAGCATTGAAGCCCAATTGTCAAAACAAGACCAAATCCCTGGGGAAGTTTTTGCTTCTCATGATCGTATCGAAGTTTATGTTTACAAGGTTGAAGATAACCCTCGTGGTGTCAACGTCTTTGTTAGCCGTAGCCATCCAGAAATGATCAAACGTTTGATGGAGCAAGAAATTCCTGAAGTTTATGATGGAACTGTTGAAATCATGAGCGTGGCTCGTGAAGCAGGTGACCGTACTAAGGTTGCTGTTCGTAGCCATAATCCAAACGTGGACGCTATCGGTACAATCGTTGGACGTGGTGGAGCTAACATCAAGAAAATCACTAGCAAATTCCACCCAGCTCGCTATGATGCTAAGAGCGACCGTATGGTACCAATCGAAGAAAATATCGACGTTATCGAGTGGGTAGCAGATCCAGCTGAATTTATCTACAATGCCATTGCTCCTGCTGAGGTTGACCAAGTTATCTTTGATGAAAACGACAGCAAACGTGCCTTGGTGGTTGTTCCAGATAACAAGCTTTCTCTTGCTATCGGTCGTCGTGGGCAAAACGTTCGCTTGGCGGCTCACTTGACTGGTTACCGTATCGATATCAAGTCTGCTAGCGAATTTGAAGCCATGGAAGAAGCTGGTTCGGTAGATTTGGAAGCAGAAAACGATACTGTAGAAGAATAAAAGTTGCTAGAGGAGGGAAAGATGAAAACAAGAAAAATCCCTTTGCGCAAGTCTGTCGTGTCTAACGAAGTGATTGATAAGCGTGATTTGCTCCGCATTGTCAAGAACAAAGAAGGACAAGTCTTTATCGATCCGACAGGCAAGGCCAATGGCCGTGGCGCTTATATCAAGCTAGACAATGCAGAAGCCTTAGAGGCTAAAAAGAAGAAGGTCTTTAACCGTAGCTTTGACATGGAAGTGGAAGAAAGCTTTTATGACGAGTTGATCGCTTATGTGGATCACAAAGTAAAAAGAAGAGAGTTAGGACTTGAATAAGCAAAAGATAAGCAATCTCTTGGGACTCGCTCAGAGAGCAGGGCGGATCATATCGGGTGAAGAATTAGTGGTTAAGGCCATTCAAGACGGCAAGGCCAAGTTGGTCTTTCTAGCCCATGATGCTGGACCCAATCTGACCAAGAAGATTCAAGATAAAAGTCATTATTATCAAGTAGAAATTGTAACCGTGTTTTCAACACTGGAATTAAGCATAGCAGTCGGGAAATCGAGAAAGGTTTTGGCTGTAACAGATGCTGGATTTACAAAGAAAATGAGGTCTCTTATGGAATAGAAGAGGAGGACATGATTTGTCTAAGAAAAGATTGTACGAAATCGCAAAAGAACTTGGAAAAGAAAGTAAAGAAGTTGTAGCGCGTGCAAAAGAGTTGGGCTTGGATGTGAAAAGCCACTCATCAAGTGTGGAAGAAGCTGTCGCTGCAAAAATCGCTGCCAGCTTTAAGTCCGCAGCTGCTCCGAAAGCAGAAGTAAAACCTGCAGCACCAAAAGCAAGTGCAGAAAAGAAAGCTGAGAAATCTGAGCCAGCAAAACCAGCTGTAGCCAAGGAAGAGGCAAAAACGGCTGAGCAAGTTGCTCCGAAGGCAGAAAAAGTAGCAGCTAAACCGCAAAGTCGTAATTTCAAGGCTGAGCGTGAAGCTCGTGCCAAAGAACAGGCAGAACGACGCAAGCAAAATAAGGGCAATAACCGTGACCAACAAAAGGGAAATCATCAAAAGAATGATAACCGTAATGGTGGAAAACAAGGTCAAGGCAACCGCGACAATCGTCGTTTTAATGACCAAGCTAAGAAACAGCAAGGTCAGCAAAATCGTGGCAATGAGCGCCGTCAACAAGAGGATAAACGTCCAAATCAAGTAGCTCCACGTATTGACTTTAAAGCCCGTGCAGCAGCCCTAAAAGCAGAACAAAATGCAGAATATGCCCGTTCAAGTGAGGAACGTTTCAAGCAGACTCAGGCTGCCAAAGAAGCCTTGGCCCAAGCTAATAAACGCAAGGAGCCAGAGGAAATCTTTGAAGAAGTTGCTAAGTTAGCTGAACAAGCGCAACAAGTTCAAGCAGTGGTTGAACCAGCTCCTGTAGCTAAAGAAGCACCAGTGGATACACGTCGTAAAAAACAAGCTCGACCAGACAAAGAACGTGATGATTATGATCACGAAGAAGATGGTCCTAGAAAACAACAAAAGAATCGAAGTAGTCAGAATCAAGTGAGAAATCAAAAGAATAGTAACTGGAATAACAACAAAAAGAACAAAAAAGGCAATAACAAGAACAACCGCAATCAGACTCCAAAACCTGTTACGGAGCGTAAATTCCATGAATTGCCAACAGAATTTGAATATACAGATGGTATGACCGTTGCGGAAATCGCAAAACGTATCAAACGTGAACCAGCTGAAATCGTTAAGAAACTTTTCATGATGGGTGTCATGGCCACACAAAACCAATCCTTGGATGGGGAAACAATTGAACTCCTCATGGTGGATTATGGTATTGAAGCCAAACAAAAAGTTGAAGTGGATAATGCCGACATCGAACGTTTCTTTGTCGAGGATGGTTATCTCAATGAAGATGAATTGGTTGAGCGTCCACCAGTTGTGACCATCATGGGACACGTTGACCATGGTAAAACAACCCTCCTAGATACCCTTCGTAACTCTCGTGTTGCGACAGGTGAAGCAGGTGGTATCACTCAGCATATCGGTGCCTACCAAATCGTGGAAAATGGTAAGAAGATTACCTTCCTTGATACACCAGGACACGCGGCCTTTACATCTATGCGTGCGCGTGGTGCTTCTGTTACCGATATTACGATCTTGGTCGTAGCGGCAGATGACGGGGTTATGCCTCAGACTATCGAAGCCATTAACCACTCAAAAGCGGCCAACGTTCCAATCATCGTAGCCATTAACAAGATTGATAAACCAGGTGCTAACCCAGAACGCGTTATCGGTGAATTGGCAGAGCATGGTGTTATGTCAACTGCTTGGGGTGGAGATTCTGAATTTGTTGAAATCTCAGCTAAATTCAACCAAAATATCGAAGAATTGTTGGAAACAGTCCTTCTTGTGGCTGAAATCCAAGAACTCAAGGCAGACCCAACAGTTCGTGCGATCGGTACCGTTATCGAAGCGCGCTTGGATAAAGGAAAAGGTGCGGTCGCAACCCTTCTTGTTCAACAAGGTACCTTGAATGTTCAAGACCCAATCGTTGTCGGAAATACCTTCGGTCGTGTCCGTGCCATGACTAATGACCTTGGTCGTCGTGTTAAGGTTGCAGGACCATCAACACCAGTTTCAATCACAGGTTTGAACGAAGCGCCAATGGCGGGTGACCACTTTGCCGTTTACGAAGATGAAAAATCTGCGCGTGCAGCAGGTGAAGAACGTGCCAAACGTGCTCTCATGAAACAACGTCAAGCTACTCAACGTGTCAGCCTTGAAAACCTCTTTGATACCCTTAAAGCTGGTGAACTCAAGTCAGTTAACGTTATCATCAAGGCCGACGTACAAGGTTCTGTTGAAGCCCTTTCTGCCTCACTTCAGAAAATCGATGTGGAAGGTGTTAAAGTTACTATCGTTCACTCAGCGGTCGGTGCTATCAACGAATCAGACGTAACCCTTGCCGAAGCTTCAAATGCCTTTATCGTTGGTTTCAACGTACGCCCTACACCACAAGCTCGTCAACAAGCAGAAGCTGACGATGTTGAGATCCGTCTCCACAGTATTATCTACAAGGTTATCGAAGAGATGGAAGAAGCCATGAAAGGGATGCTTGATCCAGAATTCGAAGAAAAAGTTATCGGTGAAGCAGTTATCCGTGAAACCTTCAAGGTGTCTAAAGTGGGAACTATCGGTGGATTCATGGTTATTAACGGTAAGGTTACCCGTGACTCTAAAGTCCGTGTTATCCGTGACGGTGTCGTTATCTATGACGGCGAACTCGCAAGCTTGAAACACTACAAAGACGACGTCAAAGAAGTTACAAATGGTCGTGAAGGTGGATTGATGATCGATGGCTACAATGATATCAAGATGGATGATGTGATTGAGGCGTATGTCATGGAAGAAATCAAACGATAAGATTTTAGCTCCTTTCTTAGGTGGTGAGGGACGCAAGCAAACCAATGGTTTCATTGCTTATTTTTGAGTCTAGAGTCTCAAAAATCCCCTGTGATGGGACTGATAAATCAGTTCCATCACTTTCACCACGGCGAAAGAAGCAGATGATTTCAAATTGAACTTCGTTTCAATTTGAACTGAAAATCAATAAGTTTAAAAATAGCTAGGTCTGCTGGCCTAGCTTTTGGTTCAAAGTAGAGAAAGGAATATCATGGCAAATCATTTCCGTACGGATCGTGTGGGCATGGAAATCAAGCGTGAAGTCAATGAGATTTTGCAAAAGAAAGTCCGTGATCCACGTGTCCAAGGTGTGACCATCACAGATGTTCAGATGCTAGGTGACTTGTCTGTTGCCAAGGTTTACTACACCATTTTGAGTAACCTTGCTTCAGATAATCAAAAAGCTCAAATCGGGCTTGAAAAAGCAACTGGCACCATCAAACGTGAACTTGGTCGCAATTTGAAATTGTACAAAATCCCAGATTTGACCTTCGTCAAAGACGAATCCATCGAATATGGAAACAAGATTGACGAAATGCTACGCAATCTGGATAAGAACTAAGAAGAGGGGCAACCCTCTTTTTTGGTGGAGGAAAATAGGTGGCATTTGAAATGGAAAAATATTCTTTTAACTAGAATTCTGTATTTTTAAAGGTTAGCTAAATAGAAAATGCTTTTTTTTTTTTTAGCAAATATGATATGATGATTTCATAAATAAAAGGAGATTTTATCAATGAATAATGTAAAAAAAGTTTGTCGTTTAGCTTTGCTATGTCTTTCCGTCTCTACTCTAGTTGCTTGTAGTTCTCTTTCTGAAAAAACAAGTAGCTCTTCTAGTGAGAATCAAACAGAAGCTTCATCTAGTAGTTCTGAGAAGAAAGGGTTGTTTGCTAAAGCAAAAGAAAAACTCAGTTCAAGCGATTTCAATCCACAAGATGTTAGCGATACGACAATTGAGTCTATAAAAACCTATGAAGATTACTTGATTATGAATGAGAAAATAATCGATAATTACTATACAGAAGCAGACGAAGCCTTTAAAGGGACTGTTTTAGAAGATAGTGCTGCTATCCAAGAACTGAAAGATAGCACTAAAAAAGAGATGGAAGATCTGAAAAAACAATATGGTCCACTCAAGAAAGCACCGATTCAAGGAAAAGAAGAAGTGATTAAGACTCTAAAAGATTATCGTGATAATCTACATGAACAAGTGGAGCAGTGGAAAGCTAGTCTTTAATAGGAAGAGTGGAGTTCAATATGGATTATCAATTATTGCCACATGAATACATGGTTATGAATAGTGACCATGTGAGTTTTGGGAAAAATGGTTTGGCTACAGATGAATTAATTTTAACGAATCTACACTTAATACATATCAAAAAAAGTTTTTGGGGAGGGAAAAAAGACCAGGTTACCATTCCTATTAACCAGATTAAAATTTTTGAAGGGAAACCTCAAGTTTCAGTAACCAAAACCAATGGTATGAAACGGTTGGAAATTTATTATAATGGCGGGCAAGCTATCTTTTCATTTAATAATACTAAGGATACTGACAAGTGGGCTAGAAACATTATTAAATTGATTTCAGGTGATACAAGTAATTTTGAAACCTTGGGAGATAGCAGCTTATTCGGAGCAGATGTTTTAGCAGAAACATTTAAGGATACATTTGACACTTTTAAAGCAGGGCTTGGGATTAAGGATGCAGAGCCAGAAAAGATTTCAACCAAGTGTAGCTTTTGTGGAGCACCTTTGTCAGGTCAAGTGAAGCAAACAGTGAGATGTGCCTATTGTGATATGGAGCAAAGTTTATAAGGGGGCAATTAAATGGGGTTGATAAAAGCAATCACAGATTCTATTGGTGGAACATTTGCAGATCAGTGGAAAGAAATTATCACAGTTCATGCTTTTGATGAACATACAGCTGTAAGTCCAGGTATTGTTCAAGAAAGTAATAATGGTAGAGGTGTCAATACGAAGGGATCTGTAGGTATTATTTCGAACGGATCCAAGATTTTTATTCCAGAAAATACTGCAGCCTTTATCTTTAGTCAGTCTGGTATCGAGGAAATTATTACAGAACCAGGTGGATATGAATACCAAAATGGCGAAAGCAGTGTTTTTAACGGTGATGGATTGAAAAAGTCACTGTTTGACAATGTTGTTAATCGTGTTGGATTCGGTGGTCAAAGTGATCAGCAAAAACAGATTTGTTTTGTTAATTTGAGAGAAATTCGTGATATTAAATTTGGAACTCGCGGTCCAGTCATGTATAATGATTTGTTTTATGGGACAGATTTAGAAGTACGTGCTTTTGGAACATTTTCTATCCAAATTACAGATGCTAAGCAATTTATCAGAAATTTTCTTCCTGCCAATGTGACTTATTATACTTTCGACAGTGCTCAAACTAGATCACAAATAGTGACAGAGTTTCTCCAATCTTTTATTGTTGCACTTAATTCTTTGTCAACAACTTATCGTATTTCACAATTGCCGTCACAAGCTTCAATTCTTGCAACCCAAGTATCGAATGATGGACAGTATGCAGGGACTTGGAAAGAACGTTTTGGATTTGAGATTGTAAAAGTTGCCATTGCTAATATTGAGTTTTCACCAGAATCTAAGGAATTGGTTAAACAATTTTCATCAAATAAGATGAATTTAAAGGCTTATGATGATGTATCGCAGAAAGCTTCTAATATTGCAGCACAACAAAAAATTGCATCAGGAGTGGAGCAACATGGTCTAGGTGATGGTGCAGGGATGATTTTTGGTATGAATATGGCACAAGGTTTAGATGAAAAAGCCATGAAACCAAGTTTATCATTAGATGAACAAATCGAAGCACTTACAAAACTAAAATCTCTTTTAGACGCAGGGATACTATCTCAGGAAGAATTTGATCGAAAGAAAAAAGAAATTATGGATTTATAAAATGAAACTCGAAAGTTCATAGTTAGTACCTATTCAAGGGACATTCTAGGTAAAACAACAATAGACTATCGTTCATAGATAGAATATCAAGTTGTAAAGGTAGGAGTTGAATATTCGAGTTATCTCTACAAAGACTATAAAAGTTCTTTAACAAATAAGTTGCCAAGGACTTTGATTTTGTGTTTTGGACTATTTGTCTAAAAGAATAAGGAGTTTTTGAAAATTTTTGAGGGGAATTTGAAACATACTTTAAAAGAGTATGCTATCATAGAATATAACTTACAGAAGTAAAAGGAGTTTGTATATGGCTGAACAAGAGTTGGCTATGCAAGTATTGCAACAAGTGGTGAAACTACCTGTTGTTAAGGTTGATCGTTCGAAATTTTTAGTGGATAAGTTTTCTAAAGAATTGGATCCACAGGACATTCCTACCTTATTAGAACAAGGCCCAACGTCTCTCTTATCTCAAGAAACCTTAGATCGAGTGGCTAATGCCTGCATTAGGGATAATGTTTTATTGGCGAGTGGAACCTCTGTTTTGGCAGGATTACCTGGAGGGATTGCTATGGCGATTACCATTCCAGCTGATGTGGCTCAATTTTATGGTTTCTCTCTGAAATTGGCCCAAGAATTAGGTTATATTTATGGTTATGAGGATCTTTGGGCTTCGCGCGAGGAGTTGAGTGAAGATGCTCAAAATACTCTCTTGCTTTATCTAGGTGTCATGTTGGGTGTAAATGGAACCGCTGCTTTGCTACGTGCAGGTGGTATAACAATTGCCAAACAGGTAATGAAAACAGTACCTAATAAAGCTTTAACAAAGACGCTTTGGTACCCTATTTTGAAAAAAGTCTTAAGAATATTTGGTGTAAATCTGACCAAGGGAGGGTTGGCTAAAGGAATGGGGAAATTCATACCTATCTTGGGAGGTATCATTTCAGGTGGTTTAACCTTTGCGACTATGAAACCAATGGGTGAAAGCTTGCAGAAAGAACTGTCCAAACTAGTCAATTATAGTGAAGTTCAATATCAAGAAGATGTTGAAACAATCCGAAAAGAGGCTGAAATAATCGAGGGTGAGTGAGATGAATCCTATCAAAGCTTTTGCTAAAATCTATGGTAATTACTTTTTGACCATGCAAGGTGTAAAAGTAATGAAAACGATAAAGAAAGATGACAATGTCGTTGTCGGTCTGGGGAAACTTTTTATTGCAGACAAGTTAATGGATACGGCTCGTTGGCTCATCAAGCCAGAGGAGAGAGAATGAAATTTTTTTGGGGTCTTCTTGCCATTATTTTTATCAAACCGATTATTGGAATTGTGAAATTCCTATGGATGATTATCTCTTTTGCATTCCAATTATTATTTTACAAGCTATTATTTAAGCTATTGGATTGGCTCTTTAAACTGATTTAGGTCGTAATTCATATTTCAGAGAACTAGCAAGTCTTTACTGCTAGTTTTTTAATCTCTTTCCTTATGGTATAATAAAATAAATAATATCATTTATAAACGATAATGGAGGTCGTAATGGACAATATCATCGATGTGTCAATTCCTGTTGCAGAAGTGGTGGACAAGCATCCAGAAGTCTTGGAAATCCTAGTGGAACTCGGTTTTAAACCACTTGCTAACCCCTTGATGCGCAACACAGTCGGTCGCAAAGTATCGCTTAAGCAGGGTTCTAAGCTTGAAGGAACTCCTATGGACAAGATTGTCCGCACACTAGAAGCGAACGGCTACGAAGTGATTGGATTAGACTAATGGCAGATGAACGGATTCATATCCTACGGGATATTTTGTTAGAATTGCACAATGGCGCCTCTCCTGAATCAGTTCAGGAGCGCTTTGATGCGACCTTTACAGGTGTTTCGGCCATCGAGATTTCCCTTATGGAGCACGAGCTGATGAACTCAGACTCAGGTGTCACCTTTGAAGATGTTATGGAACTCTGTGATGTCCATGCCAATCTTTTTAAAAATGCTGTTAAGGGTGTCGAAGTTGCAGATACTGAGCATCCAGGCCACCCAGTTCGTGTCTTCAAGGAAGAAAATCTGGCTCTCCGTGCAGCTTTAATTCGCATTCGGAGGTTGTTAGATACCTATGAGTCTATGGAAGACGAGGAAATGCTTTCGGAGATGCGTAAGGGTTTGATCCGTCAGATGGGACTTGTGGGTCAATTTGATGTCCATTACCAACGTAAGGAAGAGCTCTTCTTTCCAATCATGGAGCGCTATGGACACGACTCACCTCCTAAAGTTATGTGGGGAGTGGATGACCAGATTAGGGAACTCTTTCAAACAGCTTTAGCGACAGCCAAGTCACTACCTGAAGTGCCGATTTCCACTGTAAAAGAAGCTTTTGAAGCCTTTGCGACAGAGTTTGAAAGTATGATTTTCAAGGAAGAGTCCATACTTCTCATGATTCTCCTTGAGTCCTTTACTCAGGATGACTGGCTTCAGATTGCAGAGGAGAGCGACGCCTATGGTTATGCCATCATTCGTCCGTCTGAAAAATGGGTGCCAGAAAGACAGAGTTTTGTTGAGGAAAAGATTGCAGAGGAGACTGTACAGTTAGATACGGCAGAAGGCCAGGTTCAACAAGTCATAGATACACCAGAAGGCCAGTTCACCATTACCTTTACCCCTAAGGAAAAGGGAGCAGTGCTGGACCGTCATAGTCAACAGGCTTTTGGCAATGGCTATCTTTCAGTCGAGCAGGCCAATCTCATCCTCAATCACCTTCCCATGGAGATTACTTTTGTCAATAAAGACGACATTTTCCAGTATTACAATGACAATACGCCAGCTGATGAGATGATTTTCAAACGGACACCGTCCCAAGTCGGGCGTAATGTTGAACTTTGCCATCCGCCTAAGTACTTGGATAAGGTAAAGACCATCATGAAGGGGCTTCGTGAAGGAAGCAAAGATAAGTATGAAATGTGGTTCAAGTCTGAGTCGCGAGGCAAGTTTGTCCACATCACCTATGCCGCTGTACACGATGAAAACGGAGAATTCCAAGGAGTGCTGGAATACGTTCAGGATATTCAGCCCTACCGTGAGATTGATACGGACTATTTCCGTGGATTAGAATAAGGAGAAAAAATGAGTTACGAACAAGAATTTATGAAGGAATTTGAAGCTTGGGTCAATACCCAGATTATGATTAACGATATGGCGCACAAGGAAAGCCAAAAAGTCTACGAAGAAGACCAAGACGAGCGTGCCAAAGATGCAATGATTCGTTACGAAAGCCGCTTGGATGCCTATCAGTTCTTGCTTGGAAAATTTGAAAATTTCAAGGCAGGTAAAGGATTCCATGATTTACCAGAAGGCTTGTTTGGTGAGCGGAATTATTAAACGAGATAGATTCTTGATTTTTTACTAAAATCTTGATAGAATATTTATATTAAATCCTTGTCAGAGCAGGGGTTTTTTATTGAAAGGATTTTATCATGTCAAAGAAACTCAATCGTAAAAAACAATTACGAAATAGCCTCCGTCGCGCAGGTGCCTTTTCAAGTACTGTGACGAAGGTTGTAGAAGAGACAAAGAAAGTCGTGAAACGTGCAGAGCAGTCAGCAAGCCAAGCTAGTAAGGCTGTTTCTAAAAAAGTTGAACAAGCAGTAGAAGCTACCAAAGAGCAAGCTCAAAAAGTAGCCAATTCTGTAGAAGATTTTGCAGCAAACTTGGGTGGACTTCCACTTGACCGTGCCAAAACTTTCTATGATGAAGGTATCAAGTCTGCTTCAGATTTTAAAAACTGGACTGAAAAAGAACTCCTTGCCTTGAAAGGAATTGGCCCAGCTACCATCAAGAAATTGAAGGAAAATGGCATCAAGTTCAAGTAATCTTTCTTGTGCCTTGCATTTCCGAGAAAAACTTGCTACAATAGAGCCATTAGAGGTGTTTTGAATCCCGCATTTTACAGAAAGTGGCGGCGCTGAGAAGTCCACAAATGTGTCAAAACTAGTTGCTAATGGATGAAAAATTGAAATAATATTGTCTTTTTGTTTTAAAGACGAGAGTTGCGGGCTCTGCCCGAAATTGGGTGGTACCGCGGATAAACACATTCGTCCCTGTCATGTAGATGGCAGGGCTTTTCTTTTGTATCTTGGTCAAAGGAGGTTGTCATGAAGCAATCTTTTAACACAAGTAAACTCTATTATGGTTTTCCTATCTTCATTTTGGGGTATCAGGATCAGAATTTTGGACACAATATTACGACCTGTAGCTCCTCTTATAGCCTGGGAGATTGGCTGGTCATCGGTGTTGGCGCTGAGGAAAATGCGGCTGACCAGATTAAATACTATCAGAAGTTCACCGTAAATATTCCTGATGAAAATCTCATGCTCGATATGGAGCAGGCTGGTTTTATCAGTCATCGGGAGAAACTGAAACACCTGGGGCTAGACTACGAGATTTCTGAATGGACTCAGTCTCCGATTTTAGAGGCCTGTCCAGTCGTTTTGGATTGTCAGGTAGATCGGATTATCGAGGAAGATGGAATCTGTCATATCTTTGCCAAGATTATCGAGAGACTTGTTGACCCAGAACTTTTGGATGAGAAAGGGCATTTTAAAAATGACCGTTTTTCACCGACTTACTTTATGGGGGACGGTCACCAGCGCGTTTATCGCTATTTAGATAACCGTGTTGACCCTATGGGGAGCTTCATAAAGAAAGCGAGGAAGAAAGATGACAAGAGCAACATTACCTGAACGAATCGAAACGGAGCGACTTATCCTACGAGTCCGCACAGTGGCGGATGCTGAGGATATCTTTGACTATGCTAGTCGTCCGGAAGTCTCTTACCCAGCAGGTTTTCCACCTGTCAAGACCTTGGAAGATGAGATTTATTATCTGGAGCATATCCTTCCTGAACGTAATAAAAAGGACAATCTCCCAGCTGGCTACGGAATTGTCGTCAAAGGAACCGATAAAGTCATCGGCTCTGTTGATTTCAACCATCGGCACGAAGACGATGTACTGGAGATTGGCTACACCTTGCACCCAGACTATTGGGGGCGAGGCTATGTACCAGAAGCAGCGCTTGCCTTGATTGACTTAGCCTTTAAAGAACTTGGTCTTCATAAGATTGAGCTGACTTGCTTTGGTTACAATCTCCAAAGTCAACGAGTCGCAGAAAAACTTGGATTTACCCTCGAAGCTCGTATCCGAGACCGTAAAGATGTTCAAGGAAACCGCTGTGACAGTCTGATATATGGCTTGCTGAGGAGTGAGTGGGGGAGTTTTTTTACGAGTAAGATATATTCTTGTTTTTATATTCTTTAAGAGGAGACATGATGAGAAGTAGTCATAATCAAATATTAGATGCTTGGATTACAGTAGAACAATTATCAGAAGGGAATATTGAAAAAAGTGATTCTAAGTATAAAATTTTTCAAGGGGATGATTATCAATCAATATTAAAAGATTTTTTAAAACGTCAAAAATTAAAATCTAGTTCAGGGATTGCTGTTTATTGTGGAATTTTCCCTTTTCGAAAAATTATTGAAGTGTTAAGAGGCAAATACAATTTAAAGGAGACGGAGGAAGAATTGGGAAGAGCTTCTTATAAATTTACTTTTGCTCTATACTTTGATAAAGATTTGAAGTTCTTAGCTGATAAGTTTTTTTTAACTATGAGTGGGCAAATTTTCAAAAATAGGGAATTGCCTAAAGATTTCTTAATAGCAGAAAATGAGCTTCGAGAACAGTTAGGTCAGGCCTTTCTTGATGGAGAGTTCAATGAAGTTTTTAGTAAACTTCTCAAAAAGTATGAGATTTCACCAAGTGATTGCAGATATTATTTTGTTAAGAATTTTGCTGACGAAATAAATTTACATTCATTTTTTCTAAAGGATTTGAAATATGCAAAATCAATTTATAATGAAAATCTCAATCGTTATTTATCAGGATTCGATTCTGTAAGGGTCAATCTGGACAGCAATAAAGAATCATCCTATTTTAATCCCAAAGATTTAGAAACAATACTTGAACCAAAAAATTATCCATTAGGAAGATTTCCTAGTAACCCTATATATCCTCTTTCTATGATGCAACAAGTAGCTGTAAATCTAGCTTCAAATGCGGATGAGGAGGTAGGAAGTGTCAATGGTCCTCCGGGGACTGGTAAAACGACACTTTTAAAAGACATTTTTGCAGATTTGGTAACGGAACAAGCTAGAATTATTAGTGAATTATCGGCTCCTAAGCTTAAAGGGAATCTAGTTTGTCATGACAAACTAGATCTTATTGCAAAATTACCAAAAGAAATTGCAGAAAAAGGAATCGTAGTTGCAAGTTCTAACAATGGTGCTGTTAAAAATATTGTTAATGAATTACCCCAAAGAAAAG